>JAGBEZ010000020.1 GCA_017936725.1 Agathobacter sp. | reverse complement strand
CGTGATTACAAAAAGGGGTAAGTAAAATGACTGCAAAAAAGAACATTTTAACTAGCGAAGGTCTTAAGAAATTAGAAGACGAATTAGATGAATTAATCGTAGTAAAACGTAAAGAAGTAGCACAGAAAATAAAAGAAGCTCGTGAACAGGGCGACTTATCAGAAAATGCAGAATATGACGCAGCAAAAGATGAACAGCGTGACATCGAAGCTCGTATCGAAGAAATTGAAAAAATCTTAAAAAATGCAGAAATCGTAGATGAAGAAGAAGTAGATTTAGAAACCATCAACATCGGATGCCAGGTTAAAATCTTAGATATCGAATTTGATGACGAATTAATCTACAAAATCGTTGGTTCTACCGAAGCAAACAGCTTAAAAGGAAAAATCTCAAATGAATCACCAGTAGGAAAAGCACTCCTTGGTAAAAAAGTAGGAGAATTAGTATCAGTAGAAACACAGGTGGGTGTAGTACAGTACAAGGTACTAGACATCCAGAAATCGATCTAGTTTCTTTCTATATTATAAAGAAACTAAGAGAAAAGACGGAGGAAAAGCATGGGCAATCAGGAAAACAAAAACAACAATGCACCACAGCAGGACTTAAACGAACTCCTTAGAATTCGTCGTGAAAAATTACAGACATTACAGGAAGCCGGAAAAGATCCTTTTGTGATTACCAAATATGATCAGGAACATCATTCCGATGAAGTAAAACGTCTTTATGAAAAACATGAAGCAGAATTACTTGCAGGAAGAGTTGCAGTGAATACTGACGGAATGGATGAAGCGGAAGCAAGACAGGCTATAAACGATGATTATAACGAAAGAAGAGCAATCATGGATGCTAGCCCAATTCAGGTAAGCATCGCAGGACGTATGATGTTCAAACGTGTCATGGGAAAAGCCTCTTTCTGTAATATCCAGGACTTAAAGGGAAAAATCCAGGTATATGTAGCACGCGATGCCATCGGAGAAGAAGCATATGCAGACTTCAAGAAATCCGACATCGGTGATATCTTTGGTGTAAAAGGATATGCATTCCGTACAAAAACTGGGGAAATCTCTATTCACGCAGAAGAACTTATCATGCTTTCCAAGAGCTTACAGATTTTGCCAGAGAAATTCCACGGAATTACCGATACCGATACCAGATATCGTCAGCGTTATGTTGACCTTATCATGAATGAAGATGTTAAGGAAACATTTGTAAAACGTTCAAAAGTATTAAAGAGCATCCGTAATTTCTTAGATGGACAGGGCTTCATGGAAGTAGAAACCCCTATGCTCGTTTCTAACGCAGGCGGAGCAGCAGCTAGACCATTCGAAACACACTTTAACGCATTAAACGAAGACTTCAAACTTCGTATTTCACTTGAACTTTACTTAAAGAGACTTATTGTTGGCGGTATGGAACGAGTATACGAAATCGGTCGTGTATTCCGTAACGAAGGCCTTGACAGAAGACACAATCCAGAGTTCACACTGATGGAACTTTATCAGGCATACACAGACTACCACGGTATGATGGATTTAACAGAGAACCTCTACCGCTACGTAGCACAGGAAGTAACTGGCGGACTTACCCTTACTTATGGCGAACACGTAATGGACCTTTCAAAACCATTTGAAAGAATCACCATGGTAGATGCGGTGAAGAAATATGCCGGTGTAGACTGGAACGAAGTAGCTGACTTAGAAGCCGCACGTGCGCTTGCAAAAGAACACCACATTGAATTTGAAGAACACCATAAGAAAGGTGACATCTTAAATCTCTTCTTCGAAGAATTCGTAGAAGACCACCTTATTCAGCCAACCTTTGTAATGGACCATCCAATCGAGATTTCTCCACTTACAAAGAAGAAACCAGAAAATCCAGAATATGTAGAACGTTTCGAGTTCTTTATGAATGGATGGGAAATGGCAAACGCTTACTCAGAGCTTAACGATCCAATCGACCAGAGAGCTCGTTTCGAAGCACAGGAAGAACTTTTCGCTGCTGGTGACGAAGAAGCAAACCACACAGACGAAGACTTCCTTAACGCACTTGCAATTGGTATGCCACCTACAGGCGGTATCGGATATGGTATCGACCGTATGTGTATGATTATGACCAATAGTCCAGCAATCCGTGACGTGCTTTTATTCCCAACGATGAAGAGTGAATAAAAACAAAAAATTCAATAATACTTCAATAGTCCTCCTGTACAATGGCCTCGCCTACGTACAGGAGGCTTTTTGTACATGGACATTTAGGAGAAGGTTTTCTTGGATATTAGAAAAGAATAGACCATGTGCAAAATTGTTTTAGGGGACATCTCAAAAAGAGGGGTCCTCTTTTTGTTTGAGAATTTGACGTGAAATCTTTACAAAATGTAAGCAAAAGGATACATTGTATAAAATTTTTTGTTAAAATGTCAATATTTGGTTGACGAAAAGCAAATTACTCTATAGAATATAAATACCTATAGTGTTCTATCAATGGGCGAGGTATGCCATTGATAAAGAGTATATAATATTATGAAAAGGAGAAGGTTTATGAAAAAAACACTTTCAAAGGTGCTTGCATTGATCTTGGCGGTTGCGCTTGTGTTACCAACGCTTCCAACAACATTCTCTGCAGCTACCTGGGACAATGTTCCTGAAACAAATTATGCTTCCCGTTATACATCTTCGTATTACACTTATGGGAAATTCTATGAGAATATGACGAAGATTCCTCTCACTGGAGACGGTGCAAGAGACGTTGTCGCTGTTGCAGCTTCTCAGATGGGTTACCTTGAGGGTGACAGTTCTGCAGGTCAGGACGGTGTAACTGGCGGTTCTTCTAATATGACCGAATATGGTGCATATACAAATGTAAATGGTGCAGCATGGTGTGCATCTTTCTGTTCTTGGTGTATGTACACAGCAGAAGTTACCGATACTCGCGGTACAGAAACCTATATGGCAAGAAACGGATATTACTGGTCTGAATGTTACGTTCCTTATTGGAGCAATATGCTTTACGACAACGGCAGATATAGATTCAGTGATTACTATCGTTCTAGTTATGACTCATCTCAGGCAAGTTACAAACCTCAGCCTGGTGATCTTATTTTCTTCACTGCTGGATATGAGCCACTGGATGAAGGTCATATCGGTCTGGTAGCTTATTCTGATGACAGTTACGTTTATACTCTTGAAGGTAATACATCTTCACAGGATGGCGTTGAATCCGAAGGTGGTGGTGCATTCTTTAAGAAGTATGCGCTTTCTAGTTCTTCAATAGCGGGCTATGGCATTCTTCCTTATGAAACAGATGAAAGCCTTAAGGAAATCGACTATAGTGGTGAAAATCCAACTCCAGGTCTTTATGTAACTACATCAGGAGCAAAAACAGTATATAGTGATATTAATGGTTCATCAACAAAAGGGACACTTCCTATGTCTTCTGTTTTTGAAGTTTCAAAAATAGAAGAAGATTCTAGCGGAATTACAATGCTTTACTCAAAATGCGAAATTGATGGTGAAACCGTTTATGGATGGATTGTTCATGGTAGTGGCAGCAATGGTTATACCAGAACGTTCCAGATTTATTCAAGTGAGTCAAAATATGATGAATCCATCGATGCAGATCGTGATGGTATTCCAGATAGCTACAATCCATCAAAAGATAGTAGCGGAAATTATACCTTTGAAAACGCATATGGATATGAATTTGATATCGATGGTACAGATGGAACTATCGCTGGAGAAGATGCATACATTATTACTTCCTCTACTGCTTATGCAAGTTGTAATCCAAACTGGGCAATCAGTGTTCAGTTAAGACCAACAGACAATGCAGATGAGTATTCTGTAGTGAAGGTAGTTACAACTCCAGGTTCTGCAGATGCAGCAGGTATTACTTTCGAAGATGGCGACATCGTTATGGTAGTACACTCAGCAGGCTCTCAGTCTGGATATTCGAACTGGATGAGCAAGGTTGCAGCTATGGCATTAAAAGAAGGCGACTTGGTAAATGTTGCTTCTGATTACAGCAGTGTAACGGTTCTTACAGCAGATGACGTTGTAGATCCAGAAGATCCTGATACACCAGTAAATCCAGATCCAGAAGATCCAGACGAACCAATCGTTCCAGATGATCCACAGGATCCAACAGTACCAGATGAATTGATTCTTTATCAGGTTAAAGATTCTGACGTACGTCTGGTTGCATATGTAGATGCATTAGAAAAATACGAAAAAGTAGCATTTACATTAACAATTGATGGAAAAACGACAAAAGAACTTGTATGTACAACCGCATTTGACGGACTTTATGCAGACGGAGTACTATATACAACAGAACAGATTTATGGCTTAGAGGGATATTTTGTAACTTATGTTATTAATGGATATCTTAATGTATATGCAGGCAAGGAAGTAACAATTACCGTTACCTATACACCAGTAGACGGAGAAGTTACTACAGATGAAAGAACAGTTACTATCGGAACTGCAGCGGAACCAGACGAACCGGATGTTCCAGTAACTCCAGAAGAACCAGAAGTAATCGAAACAGGTAGTTTCGACTATGCAAACGGATATGACTGGACAAATACCTCTAGCCAGATTTACGTATTTGCGTCATCTGATTCTACAGCTACACCTGCCTCACTTCATGGACAGGGAGCTGGTTTCATGGGATGGTGGACTGGTATTGTTCTTGAATACAACTCTACAAATGGTACATGGGTAGTAACAGAAGTTTGTTTACCAGATGGCACAAATGAAGCAGAGTCTGAAACCTTAGGTGCAAACAAAATGGTTGTTCTTTTCCACAGCGATGCATCTGCTCAGGGTGAAGACTATAACTTCTTTGTAAACCATGCAGTAGTTGGAGAAGAGTTATACCTTTCAACAACTCTTTCAAAGATTCAGTCTACAACAGGAGCGCTTACTAGCGCATCTCTTGCAACTGGTGTTGTAGAAAGCGATACACCTTCAACAGAATACAATTACGGTGGCGCAATTGGTGGTGCAGGACTTCAGGGTTCGACAGACAATTTATATTATGGATGTGACCTTTCGTTCTATAATGTATCCGATAATAATTATGCAAATGGTTATTCAAATGATGACTCTGGTGCAGACTACTCTTTAGTAGATTTTGAAAAGATGAAAGCAGATGGTTGTGATTTCGTAATCCTTCGTTTAGGTTCTGAAGATTCAAGCGGAAAATACTATGATCCACACTTCGTAACCTATTATAATATGGCTCGTGAAGCGGGATTAGATATCGGTTTATACTACTATTCATATGCTTTAACTAGTGCTGAAGCAGCAGAAGAAGCTGAATTTGTAATCAGTGTTGTTGAACAATATGATATGTATTTTGAATATCCACTTTATATCGATATCGAAGAATCCGACCAGCTTGCATTAGGTGAAACTGCACTTAGCAATGTTTGCTACGGATGGTGTGATACTATGGTAGAAGCAGGATACTTCCCAGGTATCTATGGTAACTACAACTTGTATGATGGTATTTCTTCACAGGTGAAAGCAGATTATGACTTCTGGTTAGCTTATGTTTCATCTGCTGACTCAATGAGTACCTATAACCCATCTAATACGAATGTAAGTGATGAATGTAGCGTATGGCAGTATTCTTTCTATGGATATGAATACGACGGCATTGGTTTAGATATGCTTGACG
>JAGBEZ010000002.1 GCA_017936725.1 Agathobacter sp. | reverse complement strand
TCTGGATGGATTCCTTCTCTCATGATTTTCACCTCTTTAATAATCTTATCGTTTTTCAGTTTCTGTACATCTCTTTACACCCGTATACCCGATCCGTATATGATGCTTACTGCAAGAGACGACACGTTTACGTCCGTTTACATCCCGATAAACAGCTCATTAACTATAGCATAGATATCGTCATAATGCAAGACTTATTTTCATGTTTTGCAAAATTTTTATTCACAATTAAAACAAACGTGTTTTTCGCATCTGCTGACAGAATTCTTTGTTACTCTTGGTATGTGCAAACATATTTAAAATGTTTTCTACTGCTTCATCTGGTTTTAAACCACTAAAGGCTTTTCGCATAACATCCATTGCTGCCATTTCATCTTCATCTAACAATAAATCATCTCGACGTGTGCCTGATTTTACGATATCAATCGCAGGGAAGATACGCTTCTCAGAAAGCTTACGGTCGAGCACGAGTTCCATATTACCAGTACCCTTGAATTCCTCGAATACTACATCGTCCATCTTGCTTCCTGTATCTACTAAAGCTGTAGCAAGTATCGTAAGACTTCCGCCCTCTCTCATATTACGAGCTGCACCAAAGAAACGCTTTGGCATATGAAGCGCCGCTGGGTCTAGACCACCAGAAAGTGTACGTCCACTTGGTGGAACTGTAAGGTTATATGCTCTTGCAAGACGCGTAATGCTGTCAAGAAGAATCATAACGTCTTTCTTTTGCTCTACAAGACGTTTTGCTCGTTCGATTACCATTTCAGATACTCGCTTATGATTTTCTGGCAATTCATCAAATGTAGAGTGAATGACTTCTACGCTTGTTCCTTTTACAGATTCCTTGATATCTGTAACTTCTTCTGGTCTTTCATCAATCAAAAGAATCATTAAATGCATTTCTGGATTATTTTTCGTAACAGAGTTTGCAATTTCCTTTAACAGAGTGGTCTTACCTGCCTTTGGCTGTGAAACAATCATACCACGCTGTCCTTTACCAACTGGTGAAACCAAATCTACCACTCGCATTGCTACGCTTGCACCTGGTCTGTCTAAATGAATACGTTCATTTGGGAAAATTGGTGTCAGATTCTCAAATTTTGGACGTCTTAAAATCTCATCTGGTCTTAGTCCGTTTACACTGCTTACATATAAAAGCGCTGCAAACTTTTCGCCCTGATTCTTCACGCGGATATTTCCACGAACCATATCGCCTGTTTTTAGATTGTGACGGCGAATCATCGCTGGTGAAACATAAATATCGTTTTCACCTGGTAAAAAGTTTTCACAACGAATGAAACCGAATCCATCCGCCATAACCTCTAAAATACCATCTGCGGTCTGTCCACTATCTAAATTTGGCTGTTCCTCACGAACAGCTTCCGCCTGACCCTCTTTATTATTATTTACGGTATAAGTTACCGCTTTCTTTTCTGGCTGTGCCGCTACAGGTGCTGGTGCAGGCGCTGCCTTTGCTTTATCTTTTTCATCTTCTGCAAGCATAAGTTCAATGACCTGCTCTTTTTTCAAACCTGTTAATCCCTTGATACCGCGTGCTTTTGCCAAATCTTTTAGCACAGCAAGGGAAAGACTTTCGTATTTCTCTCTCATAAAATCTCCTAATTCAAATAAACTCTTCTGGGATATACGCCCGAAACGACAATTGATATTTTCGATAGACCTATTATACAATGCTTTCTTTCAAAAAGAAAGTCCTTTTTTCTTGATTTGTAAATTCTGGAATGGTACACTTATTTAAAATCATATTTAGGAGAACAAACATGGACATGAAAGAAAAAGCCTTGCTTGCACATGAAAACTGGAATGGCAAGCTGGAAACCATTGCAAAATCAAAAGTGAGTTCCCGCGAAGACTTAGCCATCACCTACACTCCTGGTGTAGCAGAACCATGCAAAGAAATCGCGGCGGATATATCAAAAGCATATACTTATACCTGGAAATCAAACACTGTAGCGGTAGTTTCTGACGGAAGTGCTGTGCTCGGACTTGGAAACATCGGACCACATGCAGCCATGCCTGTTATGGAAGGAAAATGTGTCCTTTTCAAGGAATTTGGCGGTGTAAATGCCGTTCCTATCTGTTTGGATACACAAGACACCGAAGAAATCATTACAGCCGTAAAAAACATTGCACCAGGCTTTGGCGGCATCAATCTAGAAGATATCTCTGCACCACGCTGTTTTGAAATCGAAGAACGACTAAAACAAATTTTAGACATCCCAGTATTCCATGATGACCAGCATGGTACTGCTATTGTTGTGCTTACGGGTGTTATCAACGGTCTTAGAATCACTGGAAAGAAAAAAGAACATTGCCGCGTTGTCGTAAATGGTGCAGGTTCTGCTGGAATAGCTATTACAAAGCTTTTGCTCCGCTATGGCTTCACCAACGTGATTATGTGTGATAAAGAAGGAATCATTGGAAAAGACTATCCAAATTTGAATTGGATGCAGAAAAAAATGACAGCGGTAACAAATCTTGCAAATGAAACTGGTACACTGGCAGATGCCTTAAAAGGTGCGGATATCTTTGTCGGTGTATCTGCTCCAAACATCGTAACTGCTGAAATGGTTACATCCATGAATAAAGATGCCATCCTTTTTGCCATGGCAAATCCTGTTCCTGAGATTATGCCAGATGTTGCAAAGGCCGCTGGCGCAAAAATTGTAGGAACTGGCCGAAGCGACTTCCCAAATCAGGTCAACAACGTAATTGCTTTTCCAGGCATTTTCAAGGGAGCTTTGGAAGGACGTGCAAAACAGATTACTGAAGAAATGAAATTGGCCGCAGCGGAAGCCTTGGCTGCTCTTGTTTCTGACGAAGAATTAAACGAAGATTTTATTATGCCTGAAGCCTTTGACCCACGTGTAGCGAAAGTTGTTAGTCAGGCTGTGAAAGCACACATAAAGGAATGATAGAAAATGATACCACATCATTTTGGTGATAAACGCTACCACTCTTTAAATGAATACTGTAAGCAGACGTTTGGAGACAAGGTGTACCGCCTCTCTTTAAATGCTGGCTGTACCTGCCCAAACCGTGATGGTTCCCTTAGCACAGGAGGATGTACGTTCTGTAGCGAAGGAGGATCTGGAGATTTTGCGGCATGCTATGACGTGTCGATATCTGCACAAATCGCAGA
>JAGBEZ010000019.1 GCA_017936725.1 Agathobacter sp. | reverse complement strand
TAATTTCTTTACCTGTAAGTGGATTTCTACCTGTTCTAGCTGCTCTTTCAGAAACTTCGAAAGTACCGAATCCTACTAACTGGATTTTTTCACCTTTCTTTAATTCTTCAGCAACAACGTCTGTGAATGCTTTTAAAGCTGCTTCAGCATCTTTTTTAGAGAGCTGTGCTTTTTCAGCCATAGCTGCAACTAATTCTGTCTTGTTCATGTTATGTTCCTCCTCTGGATTTTCGTTTCTCATAATTCGAGTGGTATCTCAAACTACCTGTATCTTTAGTTATACTGTGTTTTCCAGTGTTTGTCAAGGAAATTAAGTCGCTTTTCTTCCTGTTCTATCACTCTTTTTAGCTTATCAATATCTCTTTCTGATATCCAGGTCTTTCGCGAGTTCATATAGTGATTCGTTACCTTCCAAAACTTCTCTGGAAAAAGGAGCAAACCATATAATTGCCGATGTTCTGCTACACGCATAGGACGATATCTATCATACTCTGCAATCAGTTCCCTTCCCACGCTGTCACTCCAATCGTTTTTTTCTAACATCTTTCGAATGAAATTCGCCAAATCGGTCATAGCCCAATTATACTGCAGATTTTCAAAATGCACGATTCGATATTTGCCATTGGAAAGCAAAATATTATGCTGATTGAAATCTCCATGACAAAGTACACTTCGTGCCGGCTGGTCAAATTCCTCCTGTAAAAGTTCCAGCGATTTTTCTGCTGTTTTCCGATTATGTTCAAAATGCTTCATATAGATTTGTTCAAATTCGTTTTTCTTTTTTCGGTTTCTTATGTAGTTACGTACCTTTATCAGTTCTCGATAATGCCTCTGCCAATTATTTACATTTTCTGTTGAATTCTCCGAAGGCTGCAACATTGCAGCGCACAAGCCTTCTCCCGTTTCTTTCATCGCCGACAGTTGTTCTGACACATTATGATAAATCGCCAGCATTCGCACTGCCTCTTTCATTTCCTCTAGTTTGCTTGCACTGATTTCCACACCATCTACATAATCCTTTAGAAGAAACCTCTCCTGTGTGTATTCATCCTCTGTCACTGCCTCTGTGTTCTTATTGCGTTCAATCTGCTCTACCTCGAACCCGCTTTCTTTGAGTTCTTTTAAAAACTCCAAAAGCATCTTTCCTTTTTCCTTCGAACCGCGGAAAGGCACCAGTAATTTTTTCCCTTTACTGGTATTACAAATAAAGGCTCCGCGCCCCTTCGTTACTTCATTTATTTCGATTTCATATTGCGAAAGAATCGCTTCTGTTTGATTATACAAAAAACCCCTCCATATGATTTGCATCGTATCTGTTTATCATATGAAAGGGGTTATCAACTTATTCGCTCGTTCTAATAACTTTTCTCGGTCGTTTTGTGTCGGATCCCTTAGGACTTCGTTAAAAAGCATATCCAATACGACACCCATTCCTTCTCCTGGTTTCATTCCCATTTCGATTAGGTCACGACCATTTACCGACAAGTTTTTCTTGTCGACACAATAGTTCTTGGCAACGACTTCTTGATATGCATGCTCTAAGCCATCTACATATCCCATTTTTTCTTCAAACAAATCGTCGCTTTGTGCCAAAATATCCGCACGTTTCATCTCTATCATCATCGGCATATTTTCTAGTCCGATTTCACTAATACATTTTCGAACCAAAGCCATATTATCCATTGGCGGTCTGTCATCAAGATGATTTACCATGCGATATACAAAATCAATCGTTGCATTGTCAAACTTCAATCGCTTCAAAATTTCTTTTGCCTTATCCGCTCCCAATTCATGCAAAAGCATACTCAGTCGGATTCTTTTTTCCGCTTGCACATGCCGCATCGCCACAATGGAGTGCATGCCTATCGTCTGCATAGCAATGTCAAACTCTGGCATGAACACACTTGTAAGTCCCAATTCATACGCTGTACGAATCTCCTCTGGATGATCAGAAACCAAAATCTTTATCAGTTCTACGGCTATACGCTCTTTGCTGACCTTTGCCAGCGTTGGAGCCAATTCTTTTATGGCTTCTTTGGTTTTCTCATCGATGGAAAATCCCAATTGTGCCGCAAATCGTACCGCACGAAGCATACGAAGTGCATCTTCTGAAAAACGTTCTCTCGGTTCCCCTACACAGCGAATAACCTTTTCTTCTAAATCTTTGATTCCGTCAAACTCGTCCACGATGCCAGCTCTGTTATTATAAGCCATTGCATTAATCGTAAAATCTCGACGTTTCAAATCCTCTACCAGATTTGCGGTAAAAATCACTTCTTTTGGATGTCTGGCATCCTCATATTCTCCATCAATACGATAGGTGGTTACTTCATACCCTACATGGTTCTTCATAACGGTTACGGTCCCATGCTGGATACCCGTATCTATCGTATGGGAAAATAACGTTTTTACCTCCTCTGGCTTGGCAGAAGTCGTAATATCCCAGTCTCCTGGCACGCGAAGTAAGAGTGTGTCACGCACACACCCACCGACCGCAAAGGCTTCATAACCGTTGGCTTCTAAGGTCTCTATAATGGTTTTCACGTCAACTGGTAATTCTACTCTCATACTTCTTCCTTTAAAAAAACGTTATCCTTTTCTAAGGATAACGTTTTTCTCTCAAAATTTCAAGCCTTCCAAATACTAATATGCTTTGCCCCAATATACCAATTTGTGTGCTGGTTTTCCACAGCATACACATACATCAGAAATCTGTTCCTGATCGTCAAATGGCATACAACGGCTGGTTACGCCAGTATCTTCTTTAATCTTAAGCTCACAATCTAAGCCTTCGCACCACATACCACGGATAAATCCTGTTTTGCTTTCTGCTTTCTGTACAAATTCTGCATAGGAATGTGCATCTGTAATGTGGCTGCTTAAGAATTCTTTTGCTTTTGCAAGCATGTCTGCCTGCATGGTTTCTAAGATTTCTGCCAATTTTGTGTTTAATTCATCTAAGGAAACTACAATTTTTTCTCTAGTATCACGACGAACGACTACACACTGATTGTTTTCGATATCCTTTGGTCCAAGTTCTACACGAACTGGGATACCCTGGATTTCCTGTTCTGCAAACTTCCATCCTGGTGACTTATCTGTTGCATCGATTTTTACACGGAAATCTTTTGCAAGCGCATCTTTTACATCATATGCTTTATCAAGTACGCCCTCTTTTTTCTGCTGAATTGGCACTACCATAACCTGTGTAGGTGCTACTCTTGGTGGAAGTACAAGACCAGAATCATCTCCATGTACCATGATGATTGCACCAATCAAACGAGTAGACATACCCCATGAAGTTTCATGGCAGTACTGTAATTTATTTTCTTTATCGGTATACTGAATACCAAATGCTTTTGCAAAACCATCACCAAAGTTGTGTGAGGTACCAGACTGTAATGCTTTACCATCGTGCATCAATGCTTCAATCGTATAGGTAGCTTCTGCACCTGCGAATTTTTCTTTGTCTGTCTTACGTCCTTTTACAACAGGAATTGCAAGTACTTCTTCTAAGAACTGTGCGTACAAGTTTAACATCTGTACGGTTCTTTCCTCTGCTTCTTCTGCTGTCGCATGAACAGTATGACCTTCCTGCCATAAGAATTCGCTGGAACGAAGGAATGGACGTGTGGTCTTTTCCCAACGTACTACGGAACACCACTGGTTGTATACCTTTGGTAAATCTCTATGAGACTGAACGGTCTTTGCAAAGAGTTCACAGAAAAGTGTCTCTGATGTAGGACGTACACAAAGTCTTTCCTGAAGTTCTTCTAAACCGCCATGAGTCACCCAGGCTACTTCTGGAGCAAATCCTTCTACATGATCTTTTTCTTTCTGAAGAAGGCTTTCTGGAATGAACATTGGCATGTACACATTCTCTACGCCTGTTTCTTTGAATCTAGCGTCTAACTGCTTCTGAATATTTTCCCAAATCGCATAACCGTTTGGTTTGAAGATCATACATCCTTTTACGGATGAATAATCCATAAGTTCTGCTTTTTTTACAACGTCTGTATACCATTGTGTAAAGTCTTCTTCTCTCGAAGTAATGGCTTCTACTAATTTCTTGTCATTTGCCATAACAAATCTCCTTTTTTCTGTTTTTTGTTGGTTTATCATAGTCTTTGTTCATCTGTGATATCCTAATATTTACACGAAATCTAGTAACGATTTTCTAGTTTCTCTAAATAGGTAAATTTGTACTAATGATAGTCAAAAACCCCGAAATTGTCAAGATACTACTTGTCTATGAAGAATCGCGAAAACGCTTCTCCTAATGGTTGAATTTCAAACTGCATTGGAATCTTCTTCGTTGGATGCTCGAATTCAAGTTTGTAGGAGCAAAGCGCAAGCTCAGTACTGGCTCTGCCCTTCACTTCTGTAGTTTGCTTTGTATTATACTTTCCATCTCCCACAAGCGGACATCCCACATGTGCCATCTGCACACGAATCTGATGCTGACGGCCTGTGTGAAGTTTGATATCAAAAAGTGTTTTATCCTCTTTTGTTTCAACTACTTTGTATTCGAGTTTTGCATACTTCGCTTCCTTTAAGTAATTCTCCTCTGTCTCTTTATCCACCACCTGCGTGAAGTTGGCCTTTTTATCTGTGAAAAGATAATCTTCTAACACGCCTTCGTTTGCTTCTGTCCTGCTCGCAGATACGGCATAGTAGTATTTCCCTATCACCCGTTCCTGCACTTGCTTCGATAAACCCGCGGCTGCCTTTTGATTCTTGGCAAAGACCATAACCCCCTCTACTGGCTGGTCTAATCGATGTACGATGCCAATGTATGGAGGCTCACCTTTTTTCGCTCTGTAATTTTTCAAAAGACTTTCCATATCCTGCTGTCCGAGGCGTTTTGTCTGCGTCGCTACACCTGCGGGTTTGCGGCAAATCATGATATCTTTGTCTTCAAATAATATTTCTGGCGCTCTCATTTACTTCACCTTTTCGTAGTAACTACTTCTTCCTACTCCCACTGTCTGTAATTCACCTGATTCGCACAGTTGTTTTAATAGTTCAAACGCTCTCGTCTGCTTTAACCC
>JAGBEZ010000001.1 GCA_017936725.1 Agathobacter sp. | reverse complement strand
TTGATACCATCACCAACAAATGCAAGGCGGTTTTTCTTTCCCGCATTGTTTAAAAGACTTTCTACCTCTTCTACTTTATTGCCAGGCAATAATTCGTAATGGACTTCATCAATTCCCAATTCTTTTGCAACCGCAAGCGCAACTTCTTTTCGATCTCCTGTTAGCATAACCGTTTTCGAAACATCCGATTGTTTTAATGCTGCAATCGCCTCTTTTACACCTGTTTTTATGGTATCCGAAATGACGATGCAGCCTAGATATGCACCATCTACAGCGACATATACCACTGAGCCAATACCAGCGTATTCTTCACATACAATATTCTTTTCTTTCATCAACTTATAGTTGCCTGCGATAACTATTTTTCCATCTACAATGCCTGATACTCCATGTCCTGCAATTTCAGAAACGTCTGTAGCCATATGTGCTTCTGTTTCTTCGTCTTTTGGGTTGGAGTTTTCCTTCTCATAAGCAGTCGTAATAGACAGAGCAATTGGATGCGTCGAAAAGCGCTCTACCGCAGCCGCAAGTGACAAGATGCGGAGCTTACGCGCCTCATGTTCTACGCTTTCGAAGACTTCCGTATTCGCTGGTATTACCTCTGTTACTTCAAATACACCATTCGTAAGTGTACCTGTTTTATCAAACACAATCGTATTCATTTCCGAAAGCAATTCCAAATAATTGCTTCCCTTTATAAGTACACCATCCTTTGACGCCGCACCGATTCCGCCAAAGAAGCCCATTGGAACAGAAATAACCAGCGCACAAGGACAGGAAACAACAAGGAAAGTACAGGCTCTCTCTAACCAAATCATCCAATTCTCCTGTAAAAGAATTGGCGGAAGAATCGCTAAAAGCACAGCCGAAATGGTTACAAATGGGGTGTAATACTTCGCGAAACGAGTAATAAAGTTTTCCACTTTAGCTTTTTTATTCGTTGCATTTTCTACTAGTTCTAAAATCTTTGCAACTGTTGAATCATCAAATTCTTTCGTCGTTTTCACACGAAGTGTCGCATTTCCATTGATGCAACCACTAATAATCTCGTCTCCAACAGCCACCTTGCGAGGCACAGACTCGCCCGTCAATGCCGAAGTATCTAAAAACGATTCCCCTTCGATTACTACTCCATCCAAAGGAACCTTTTCGCCTGGTTTAATTACGATAATACTGTCTATTTCTACATCATCTGGATCAACTTCTTCTAATTCTCCATCTATCTCTAAATTCGCATATTCTGGACATATATCCATAAGCGCCGTAATCGACTCACGGGATTTGCCCACCGCATAGCCTTGGAACAGTTCTCCCACCTGGTAAAACAGCATTACTGCCACTGCCTCAATATACTCTCCTATAACAAAAGCACCAAATGTCGCAATCATCATAAGAAAATTCTCGTCAAAAATCTGTCCATTCTTGATATTGAAAGCGGCTTTCTTGATTACGTCATAACCAACAATCAAATACGGAATCAGGCATAACACAAAGGCAAGCCAGGAGAAAGATAGTCCTTCCAATAATCCCATGTGTTCTATAACAAACAAAGGAACAAATATTATTGCCGCAATGACAATTCTAGATAAATCTCTTTTTTGTCTTTTATTCATGTTTCAAAACCTCAATGTCTACGTAAAATTAACGAATAATTTCGCACACAATACTTACTTTTGATACACATTCCTGTGCTTTCTCTACGATTTCATCCATATTTGCACCATCTGCGATTTCAAGAGCAAGTTTTTGTGTCATAAAGTTCATTGCCGCATCTTCTACTCCAGGAATCTTCTTAATCGCTTCTTCCATTTTTGCTGCACAATGTGCACAATCTAAATTTTCTACTTTAAATTTCTTTTTCATGATAAAATTCTCCATTCTCTAATGATATACTATATAAATTATTGTTCTTCTATGTGTTCTAGTCCCATTGCAAGTATTGTACTTACATGGTCATCTGCAAGTGCATAAAAAACCTGTTTTCCCTCTTTACGGTTTTTAATTAATTTTGCATTTTTCAATACACGAAGCTGATGTGACACAGCCGACTGGTTCATCCCCAGTGCTTCCGCAATATCACACACGCACATTTCCTCTCCAAACAAAACCGTCAAAATACGTATTCTGGTGGAATCGCCAAAAATCTTAAACAACTCCGCCAAATCATATAATTCATCTTCATCTGGCATGCGGTTCTTTGCCTGATTTACCAGGTCTTTATGTACTTCATAGCATTCGCAATGCTCTACATCATGTATCGCCATTTTTGACCTCCTTATTTCACTTGAACATGTGAATATTTGTTCATATATTCAATATAACATTCTTTATAGACTATGTCAATCATAAAAAAGCGAGAGGTTTAAACCTCTCGCGATTTCCGCACCGTTAAAAGATGCATCTCCTCTGTCGCAAACGAAATCTTTGTAATTGCGTCACGTTTTGACAGGTAGCACCAAAAACTATCGTCTGGTATTGAAATATCCACACAGTCTCCTCTGCCAAGGTAATCGTATTCTATGTGCATACTTTCCAAATTCATAGCACTACGTGTAAGGACATATGGCTCCCCATGATAATTACATTCCACACGCGTTTCTGTAGGTGTCTGAATCAGTTTTCCTTCTCCCTGATAATAAAACTTCAAAGAACCAGGTAGTGTTTCTACGCGAACCGTATCCTCGAAATAATAGGTTCCATCCTCGATCTCCTTACGAACACACTCTCTTTCCCAATTACTCCAATCCGGAATGTGTGCAAATTCAGTCTCTCCTTCTAAGGCATGCATTTGACCATATTCATCCATTTCCCACTTCTTTCCACAGTGCTTACACCAAAGCATCGTTCCTTCAGAATCGGTCTCTCCTTCTGTAAGACAAGATGGGCATTTGTAAAGCAAAGAATGCAATCCATTTGCACGTTTTGGATGGTCGATTTTGATTTGATTCTCATACTGCCATTTAAAGTCATCATACAGAAAAGCTTCTTTGATACGTGAATCTATTTCTGGCACCGAAAGTTTCTTGCACTCCTCCGCTGTTAGAATCTGTATCAATTCTGCCTCGATATGATTCCCTTTATCAATCTTATTCCATTGTGGATTTGTAATAAAGTTTCCGTGAATACGAAGCACTACAACTGGTACACGAAGCATACGCACCAACTTCGCAGTAGACTCTGGGATATATGAGGTACACCCATCCAGAGAATATCGCGCTTCTGGGAAAAGCACAAATGGATTTTGTAATTTATCGATACAATATTTAATGTTTTTGATTAAGTTTAAATCACTAATATACTTACGAGTACCAAGCACACCCAATGAACGCATCAACGGCTCTGTATACGTATTAAAGCCCTCTAAGGTCATAACATTGTTTGCTCTATATGGCTGAACTGCCACCGTCATAACCATGAAATCTATCATAGAAGAATGCGTTACCAGCATCAAATAGGGTCCATCTACCGATTCCATATTCGTCTTCGTCAATTTAAAATCACGACCATGTAAAACGGGTTTGGAAATAATCTCTCTTGCTACCGGAAATAAGAAACCTGGTTTATGTGGTTTCTTTTTAAAGTCAAAACTTTTCACTTTCTCTCTTCTTACTGTTGTAACTTTCTTCATAACTTTCCTCATTTGAAAAACCCTTGAAGCCATTTTTAAATAACTTCAAGGGTTTAAACTCATTATCGTTGTCTCAGTTTATATTTAAAACTGTGTACAAATTAGCCCATCTGAGCTGCTACTTCTGCTGCGAAATCTTCGTTTTTCTTTTCCATACCTTCGCCTACTTCGAAACGAACGATGTCTTTGATTACGAGAGCGCCATTTACAGATTTAAGGTATGCACCAACAGTCTGTTTTCCATCTTCTGCTTTTACATAAGTCTGGTCTAATAAACAGATATCTTTTAACTGTTTTGATACACGGCCTTCTACTGCACCGTTGAAAATCTTGTTTTCTACGATGTTTGCTTTATCTTCCATAGCTAAAGCTACGAGAGCTGCTTTTGCTTCTTTTGAAAGGAAGTTGAATAAGTAATTCATATTGCTCTTCTTTTCTTCATAGATAGCAACGTCTTCTGCACTCCATACACCAGCGCAAGCTTTGTTGATTAAATCATTTAAGATTGGTTTTGGAAGAGATGCTGGATCATTTAATGAAGAATCAACGATGATTTCTCTCATTTTAGCAATTTCTTCCTGAGCGATATCATTTCTGCTGATATACTGAGGATTCATAGCTGCAACCTGCATAGCTACGTTTGTAAGAGCTTCTTTCACATCAGCTGCACCATCAGCTGCAACAAGAACACCAATCTTACCACCTGCATGGATGTAACTTGCTACACATTCACCAGTAACTTTTGCAAATCTACGTACAGATAATTTTTCTCCGATTGTAGCTGTTTTTTCGATTAATACGTCTTTTAATCCATTCATTTCAAGAAGAGCTTCAATATCTTCACCATTCTTGCCACCGTTTAAACCAGATGCAAGTGCATTGTCAGCTACTAACTGTACAAATTCCTGGAATGTTTCGTTCTTTGCTACGAAGTCTGTTTCAGAGTTTACTTCAGCAACAACTGCTTCGTTGCCATTAATAGCAACACGAGCGATACCTTCAGCTGCGATTCTAGAAGCTTTCTTTTCCATCTTAGCAGCACCGCTTTTCTTTAATACTTCAACAGCTGCTTCCATATCTCCGTTTGTTTCATTTAATGCTTTTTTACAGTCCATCATACCTGCGCCTGTCATTTCACGCAATTCTTTTACCATAGCTGCTGTAATTGCCATTTTATTGTCCTCCAATATAAAATATTTTAATTTAATAGAAGGGTAAACCATCCAGCTTACCCTTCTGAATGTTCAATTATGCGATATAGATTAAGCTTCTACTGCTTCTTCTACTTCTTCAACTGCAACTTCTTCTACTGCTACAGCTTCTTCACCCTGTTTTGCTTCGATAACAGCGTCTGCCATCTTGCCAACGATAAGTTTAACTGCACGGATAGCATCGTCGTTACCTGGGATAACGTAATCTAATTCTTCTGGATCACAGTTTGTATCAGCGATACCGATAAGTGTAATACCAAGTGTCTGAGCTTCCTGGATACAAATTCTTTCTTTCTTAGGGTCTACTACGAAAATAGCATCTGGGATACGTGTCATTTCTTTGATACCGCCAAGGTTCTTTTCAAGTTTTTCCCATTCTTTCTTAATAGCG
>JAGBEZ010000018.1 GCA_017936725.1 Agathobacter sp. | reverse complement strand
TGGTTCTGGAAGAACTGGCTGCTGAGGTCCAAAAGGAATAATACTCTGTTTTGCCATCTCTCCTACCTCCTACTTGTTGATAAATGGTGTTTCATCTTTGAGACGATATAATTTCTGATTGTAATCAAGGTTAATCATCTGAATGTTTACACCAAATAATTCTTTCATTTCATTTTCGTAGAGGAATGCGTATGGATAAAACTCTGTAATACTGCAAACCTCTGTATCCTTGTCGATAACAAGACGAAGATTTGTATATTCGTTTGTGTCATCGTTTGCAAAGGAATAACTAAGTTCGATCTTTTCATTTGAGTAAGCACAGCAAATCTGAGAAAGACGAAGTTTTAAGTTTTTGAATTTCATTACTTCACCGAGTAATTCGTCTGGAGTAATTTCCACTAAAACGTGTGCTGGATTTTTAATTTCTGCCATTACTTCTGTTCCTCCTTCTCCTCTTTTTCTTCCTGAGATTCATACATTGCATGAACATATTCAGGGTCATTTGCTTTCTTCTGCCATAAATCAATCGCTTTTACGATACCATCGATAATCGCCTGTGGTCTAGCCGCACAGCCTGGTACATAAATATCAACAGGAATTGTTGTGTCTGCACCACCGATAATATTGTAACAATCTTTAAATACACCACCAGTACATGCACAAACACCTACGGCTACAACTACCTTTGGTCTAGGCATCTGGTTGTAAAGCTGTCTTACAACTTCCTGGTTTGATTTGTTGATTCCTCCTGTAATCAGGAAGATATCTGCCTGCATTGGGTCACCTGTGTTGATGATACCGAAACGTTCTGCATCATATACAGGAGTAAGGCAAGCTAAAACTTCTATATCACATCCGTTACAGCTTGATCCATCATAATGGAGAAGCCAAGGAGATCTTTTTACATTTCCCATATCACTATCTTCCTTTCTAGATTACCATCAAAATGATTAAGTTTACGCCAGCTACGAGGATAGTCACACCCCAAGCAAGTTTAAACATCGTATGCCATTTTACACGAGCAGATGTGTTGTCGATTAAGATTTCTAAGAAATAAGTAGCCAAAATCGCAACAACAGCAAGCAAGTAGCTAAGTGGGTTGTCCCATACGAAGAACAATCCTACAAATCCCATTAAGAATACGTGTTCATACCATTCAGCGATTTCATAGAGTGCAAGTGTCTGAGCACCCATATCTGTTGTGATACCTTTTACCAATTCCTGATGTGGATGGTGAGATGCACTAAGGTCGAATGGTGATTTACGTAATTTAATTGTAAGGATAAATACAAATGCTACAAAGAAACCTGGTGTCTTGATAATTGCAGGCATATCCGCCTGGATGATATCAGATACGTTGAAGGATTCTGTTGCAAGGTAAAAACCGATACATGCTAAAAGTACGGCTGGTTCGTAGCAAAGCATCTGGAACAATTCACGAGAAGCACCAATGTTTGAGTATGGTGAGTTCGTAATACATGCTGCGAAAATAAGGAAGGTTGCTCCTGTAGAGAGTAAGAAGAAACAAAGTAAAATGTCGCTTCCACCAAAGAACATACATCCTGTAAATACTACGGTTGCCAAAAATGATACTACAAGGAAAATCTGTGCGTAGTTTACTACGATAAACTGCTTAGATAATAATTTCTGTACATCATAAAATGGCTGTAAAATACTAGGTCCGATACGTCCCTGCATACGAGCGGAGATTTTTCTATCAAGACCGCTTAAAAGTCCACCAAGGATTGGTGCCAAAATAAGGAAAGCTAAAATACAAATAACTCTAATCATTTTATAACGCACCTCCTACGATTAAACATAACATAACAATCAAAAATGCTGCTGTCACAAAAATACATGGTTTCATAAGCTTACGCTGTCCAATGCTGTGTGCAAAGTACCAGTTTGACATAAAGAGATGTTTCTTTTCGCCCATAGAGTCAATAAACTCTTTGTTGTTTCCTACGTTGATACCGTTCATGTATGACTTCAACTGTCTTACCTTTGTGGTATGTGCATAGCGGAATGCCATAAGTGGTGCGATAAAGATAAAGCATACAATCGCAATCAATAAGAACAATACTGCCTGTGGAAGTACTGCTGTTGATACACCAAACACTTCTGTAAGAAGTGGTTCTACATATACCGTAGAAAGTAATGGGAACAACAAGCAAAGTGCAATCATAAGTCCTGCATGTACGAAAAGAGAAAGGCTTTCATCTTTCTTTGTAATATCTGTAACTTTGATTTCTGTATCTGTATAAGAGATGATTTTGCTCATCCATTTGGTCCAGTAGAACATTGTTGTAGCAGAACCATATACGATAAAGAGTACAAGTAAAATATTGCCCATATCTACAGATGCCTTAAGTGCTGACCATTTTGAAATTAACATACCAAATGGAGCAAGGAACATACCTGCAATACCGATGAACATAAACGCACCGAGTTTTGGCAAACGGAAAATAAGTCCGTGCATAGACTCGATATCACGGCTATGAAGCGCATTTTCTGTAGCACCTACGTTCTGGAACAAAAGTGCTTTTGAAATCGCATGGAACATCATAAGGAAAATACCTGCCCAAAGTGTTTCTGCTGTACCTACACCCGCACAAGCAACCATAAGTCCTAAGTTAGAAACGGTTGATAAAGCAAGTACTTTCTTCGCATCGGTCTGTGCAATCGCCATGATTGATGCCGCAAAGAATGTGAAACCACCGATAAAGCTGATGAGCATACCTGTCTGTGTGCCGCTCATAGCAGGCGCTAAACGGAATAATACATAAATACCAGCTTTAACCATTGTCGCACTATGTAAAAGAGCAGAAGATGGTGTTGGTGCTACCATCGCTCCCATAAGCCATGTAGAGAATGGCATCTGAGCAGCTTTTGTAAGTGCCGCTACTGCAAGCAACGCTACTGGAATCACTGCTGCAGCACTTCCTTTTGTGCCAAGTTCAATTAAATTGTGGAAAGAAAGACTTCCAGTTGTGTAGCCTGTGTACATAATCGCTACAACTACGCCTACACCACCTAAAAGGTTCATCCAAAGAGCACGGAAGGAATTGTTGATCGCTTCCTTTGTTCTGGTATAACCAATCAAAAGGAAAGAGCATACACTTGTCATTTCCCAGAAAAGGTCAATCCAAAGTAAACTTTCGGATAAAACGAAACCAAACATCGCACCTAAGAAAATGAATAAAAGCATAAAGAAATAATGGCTTCTATCTTCATATTCCGTATGCAAACGATGGTATCCATGCATATATCCTACTGAATAAATAACGATCAAGCTTCCGATTACACCGATAATAATACACATCAGCATAGATAATCTATCTACACGGATATGAGCAATTTCAGCCATTTCTGGCCCAAAAAGCTCCATGTATGTAATCAGTAATGTTGGAACAATTGATAAAAGGCTGATGATGTGTTTTTTATACTTAAAGCTTAAGTATGTAATCACAAACATTAAAAGCCATACTCCACCCAACATAATCATATCAATTGTGTGGGTGTGATAATAGAATTCCTTCGTAGGTGCGCCCTGTGCGAACCACTGTACTGCAAAAATTCCTGTCACTGCCATAATGGTGCCTGCACCAATGTAAGCAACGATACCACGAATTTTTTCATTACGGATTGCAAACATAAGTGCTGCTACCACTAATGGAAAACAGATTAAGAAAGGTATCATCCACATAAATCTTCTCTCCTCTTTCTATTTTATTAAATATTTATAAAAGTTTTATAAAGGCATTTAGCCGACTAACATTCTAGCCCTTTTTCTATATAATTTCAAGTCCTAAATTGTACAAATTGACAAACAATTAACAAAGTTTTTTCAGCATATTGACGCTTGACTTTAAAATGCGTTTTGGGGCCAAGGTTTTTCTAATTTTTACGAAAAGCCTCAGCCCCAAAATATATATTCCTATATTAATTTTTTGCAGCAATAACGTCTGCCATCCCGTAGAAACCGGCTGGCTTGCCGTTTAAGAATTTTGCGGCTTCAACCGCCCCTTTTGCAAATACTGCTTTCGAATATGCCGTATGCTTAAATTCAATGACTTCGTCCTGTCCGGCAAAAATCACTTCGTGCTCACCTACAATCGTGCCACCACGAACCGCCGCAATACCAATTTCGTGTTTATCACGTCTTACACGTTCCTGGCTGCGGTCGTACTTGTAAGTATATGCGTTTTCTAACGCATCGTTCATGGAATCTGCTAATGCAAGCGCCGTTCCGCTTGGCGCATCTACCTTTAAGTTATGGTGCTTTTCTACAATTTCCATATCAAAGCCCGCTGGTGCAAATACCAAAGCTGCTTTTCGTAAAAGTTCCATCAAAGTATTGATACCCAATGACATATTTGCAGATTTTAATACCGCTGTGCTCTGACTCACCTGAGATACTCTGGCAATCTGTGCTTCCGAAAGACCTGTCGTACAAAGTACCACTGGCATTTCTTTTTCTTCACAATAATCCAATAGTTCATCTACTGCATTTGCGTTTGAAAAATCAATGATTACGTCCGCTTCTACGTCACAATCTTTCAAAGAAGCAAATACAGGATATTCGTTTTCTATTTCCTGGTATACATCTATTCCGGCTACGATAGAAATTTCTGGGTCATCTTTGCAGATATTGGTGATACATTGTCCCATTTTTCCATTACAACCATTCATAATTACTCTTGTCATATTCTTCACCGTTTTCTCTTTATTTCTCTATTGTTCTCAGAGAGTCCTATGGAAGGACAATCCCATAATTCTTCAATGCTTCCATCATCTGTGCTTTCTTTGCGTCGCTCATATCGCAAAGTGGTGCACGAAGTGGTCCTACTTCAAGGCCCATCATGTTCATTGCATTCTTTACAGGGATTGGATTTACATCTGAGAATAAAGCATCTACTAAAGGTAATGCTTCTCTCTGAAGTTTCTGCGCGGTAGCGATATCCCCATTGAAATAACTTTCGCAGAGTTCATGTACCTGACGTGGTGCTACGTTACTCCATACAGAAATAACGCCCTTTGCTCCAATCGACAAAAGTGGAAGTACGAGTCCGTCTTCCCCGGAATACAAATCTAATTTACCATCTGTTAAATACATGGTCTGAGACGCCTGAGCCATATTTCCTGTGGCTTCTTTTAAGCCTACAATGTTTTCTTTTTCTTTAAAAAGAGTCGCAACTGTCTCAGGAAGAAGATTACAGCCTGTTCTTCCTGGAACATTGTACAAAATAATTGGCAGTTTTGTATTGTCTGCAATCATCGAATAGTGCTTGATAAGACCTGCCTGAGAAGCCTTGTTGTAATATGGAGTTACGATTAATAATCCATCTGCTCCATCTTCTTCTGCTTCCACTGCATGCTGAATCGCCGTCTTTGTACAATTAGATCCTGCACCGGCAATAACTGGAACACGATGCTTGGTAAACTCTACTGCAGCCTTAATTACCTTTCTGTGTTCTTCCATCGATAAGGTCGAAGATTCACCTGTGGTACCGCAGATAATAATCGAATCCGTGCCCTGGTCAATCTGCCAGTTGATAAGTTCCTCTAATTTGTCATAATTTACTTCTTCATTGTCATACATAGGTGTAACAATCGCAACACCTGCACCTTTAAAAATTGCCATTTGCATGAACCTCCTTCGTAATATTGCTCTGCTTATTCGCGGAAAAAACCGGCTCAGAGAGCCGGTCAAAAATTCATTCGAAATCTGATTTTTGATAGCTCAACATCTTTCGATGACAGTTACAGAATTTTTCACTCTGTACCCAGGATCATAATCTGCAGATATTATGTCCTTCGGCGCTTTCCCCTTTTACCTATGCTCCACTGTTCTGCTACATCCCATAAGCTACTCATGAATCGCGCAACCTCTATCTCACTCAATATTTACTTTATCATATCATTTACTTCGTGCTCTGTCAATCTGTGCAAACTATTTTTCCAAGGTAACCTGATACAATTCATCTGCACATTCTTTCACTCGGTCTGGCACCTGTCTGCCTGTACAGATAACCACCATATCTTCTGGCACGATTGCTGCCAACTCCAAGAATTCTTCCTCTGAAATAATATTCTGGTTTAGAAGTCCCAACACTTCGTCTAACACAACCAGGTCACAGCCGCCTGTAGTAATTACTTTTTTACTATAGTTGTAACCCATTCTCAGATTCATGATTTCTTTTTCTTTCTCTTCCTCTGTTAATTCATCAAAAGAGTTTTCTGATTTTTCAAAGCGGAAAAACTTAAGCTCTGGTTCAAGTTTTTTTAATAATTCTTCGCTATCTTCGTTTTTCTCCTTTAAAAATGAAATAACTGTCGCACTTTTCCCATGGGAAGCTTCGCGAATGGCAGTTCCTAATGCTGCTGTCGATTTACCGTGACCCTCGCCATAATAAATACGTACTATGCCTTTACTCATGTCATCCTCCATTTATAAGCTAAACCGTGTTTTCACTTCTAGGTAAAATATCATATTTTAAATAAATTTGCAACTACATCTCTATTTTACTTACCGATACTTCATAAGCGGTTCTTTGCTCTACTTCCGTTTCACTTATTTTCTTTACATACTCTCTGCTTTGAATTCTTCCCCAAATTTGCACATGAGTTCCTACTTCAAACGTAGAGGCAAAGCGTGCATTTCTGCCCCAGCAAATACATGGAATATAGTCCGATTTCCCATAAGAACGATTTACTGCAACCAATAAATCTGCAATCTCTCGTCCAAGTGGTGTTTTACGATACACGGCTTCTTTACAAATATATCCATCTAGGAAAATCTGGTTCGTAGCTTCCTCTTCCTCTGCCTCCTCCAAAAATTCCAATTCTCTCGCAAAAACAGAAAGCACCAATCTGTTCTTATGCTCCTCGTGACGATTAAAAGAACGAAACTGTCCGTTTATGTATACGAACGCTCCTCTGTAGTCCTTTGTCACATCAACTAATCTTTCTGATATCATTACTGGAATGTAGTCGACAAAATTTGACAATCTGTTTACGGAGATTTCCACCATATAAAATCCTTCTCCATATACTTCGTGACTATACGTAAAGTCCGAGACGATTTCTCCTACTAATGATACCTGGTTGTTTTCAAACATTTTATCTGCCATGAATATTCTCCCTTCGTTTTGTTATCACTATATGTATCACTCTGCTTAGGGGGAATTTCAGCAAAATCTGTCGATAAAATAAGGCTGCCACAACTTGATATTTGCAGCAGCCTTTAGCTAACGTATTATTCTTCTGTCTGTGGTGCAACGATGGCAATTCCAAGTTCTTCGAGCTGTTTTGGATCAACTTCACTTGGGCACTTAGACATCATACAAGAAGCATCTTTTACCTTAGGGAAGGCAATTACTTCACGAATGTTGTCGGTTCCTGTAAGGTGCATAATCATACGGTCAACACCATAAGCAAGACCTGCGTGTGGTGGAACACCATATGAGAATGCGTCTAATAAGAAACCAAACTGGTTGTGTGCACTTTCCTTTGTAAAGCCAAGAAGTTCAAACATTTTTTCCTGGATATCGCTCTGGTGGATACGAACCGAACCACCACCAAGTTCTGTACCGTTAAGTACGCAGTCATACGCTTTGGAACGAACAGCACCAAGGTCTGTGTCTAAAAGATGTAAGTCTTCTTCCATAGGCATTGTAAATGGATGATGCATTGACATAAATCTGTTTTCTTCTTCGGACCACTCGAATAATGGGAATTCAGTTACCCATAAGAAGTTCCATTTATTTTCATCAATAAGTCCAAGTTCTTTACCAAGCTCCAGACGGATAGCTCCGAGCACGTTAAATACAAGGGATTTTTTGTCTGCTGCGAAAAGTAATAAGTCGCCTGGCTTACCATCCATAGCTGCTACTAAAGCGTTCATTTCTTCTTCTGTCATGAATTTTGCAAAAGAAGATTTGTAGGTGCCATCTTCGTTGATTGCAACATAAGCAAGACCTTTTGCACCATAGCCTTTTGCAAATTCCACGAGCTTGTCGATTTTCTTACGTGGCATACCAGCCTGGCCTTCCGCGTTAAGGCCACGAACAGTACCACCTGCTTCTAAAGCACCTTTGAATACGACAAATTCACAGTTTCTTACTACGTCTGATACGTCTGTAAGTTCCATGCCGAAACGTGTATCTGGTTTGTCGGAACCATATCTATCCATTGCTTCATGGTAAGGCATTCTTGGGAATGGAGTAGGAATGTCTACGCCGATTGCTTCTTTCCATACGTATTTGAGAAGTCTTTCATTTACGTCTAATACATCTTCGATGTCTACGAAAGAAAGCTCCATATCTGCCTGTGTAAATTCTGGCTGACGGTCTGCACGAAGGTCTTCGTCACGGAAGCAACGTGCAATCTGGAAGTAACGGTCATAACCAGATACCATTAAAAGCTGTTTGAAAATCTGTGGAGACTGTGGCAACGCATAGAAGTTACCCTGGTGTACACGGCTTGGTACGAGATAGTCTCTAGCACCTTCTGGTGTTGATTTACAAAGGATTGGTGTTTCGATTTCAAGGAAGCCTTCGTTTGACATAAATGCTCTCATAAGACCAAGTACTTTACTCTTCATCATAAGCTTTGACTGAATGTCTGGTCTTCTTAAATCTAAGTAACGATATTTCAAACGAATGTCTTCTTTTGTTAAGCTGTTTTCTTCGATAGCGAATGGTGGGGTCTGTGCTTCTGCTAATACACGAAGACTAGTTGCGATAATTTCGATATCACCGGTCTTTAAGTTTTCGTTTACTGCTGCAGTTCTCTTTGCAACAGTACCTTCTACCGCAATTACGAATTCGCTTCTTAAAGTTTCTGCTTTCGCAAATCCTTCTTCCCCTACGCTGTCTGTATCAAATACAATCTGTAAAAGACCGCTTCTGTCACGTAAGTCTACGAAAATTAAGCTACCTAAATTTCTTCTTTTCTGTACCCAACCCATAACGGTAACTTTTTCACCGATATTGGCATTCGATACTTCGGTACATCTGTGGCTTCTGTGTAAGCCTTTCATTGATTCTGCCATTTTATGTTCTCCTTATTAGTTGTTAAAGAACTCAACAAACTCAACATATCCTTCGTTTGTCAACTGTTCCTTCTGGAATTTTTTATTTTTATTCATACGAACTACAAGAATCTGCTGTCCGTTTTCTCTTGCTTCTTTCGCCTGCTGCATAACTGCTACGAGTTTGTCTGCTGGATAGTTTTTCTCTACGAGATAAGCGACTTTCTTTGGACTTTCTGGAATCTGGAATCCGCTTTCCATAAGTAAAAGGATAATTCTTTCAAATCCGATAGAGAATCCACAGGCTGGTACATCATTGCCTGTGAACTTTCCTACCATTTTATCATAACGACCGCCGCCGCCGCAAGCGCCACCGAATTCTGGCATAGCGATTTCAAAAATGGTTCCTGTGTAGTAGCTCATGCCACGTACCAGAGTAGGATCAAATACAAGTGCAAAATCTGCTGCCTTTGTTGCATTGACTGCGGTAGCGATTTCTGTCATATTTTTTACTACGTCAGCATCTAAGTGTTCGCCTAGTGTGCTTGCTAAAAATTCTACACCTTCTGCCACATCGGTCTTTTCTTCTAAGAGTTTGAAAAGGCCTAAATATTTTTCGATGTTTTCTTTTGCGTAGCCGTTTCTTTCTAATTCTTCTGCACAGCCTTCCACACCAATCTTGTCCATCTTGTCAAGTGTGATGAATACGCTGTCATAATCTTCTTCTGCAAATCCGCTGTAAGCCGCCATCGCTTTTAAGATACGACGTTCATTGATACGGATTTCAAAATTCTTGAAGCCAAGTTTTCCAAGTGTGGTTGTCGTTGCAGTAATGAGTTCGATTTCTGCAAGATTACTTGGTTCACCTAAAATATCGATGTCACACTGTGTGAACTGACGATAACGGCCTCTTTGTGGTCTGTCTGCTCTCCATACATTACCAATCTGAAGTGCCTTAAAAGGTGTTGGTAAATTGTTTGCGTTATTCGAATAAAAACGTGTCAAAGGTACGGTTAAGTCATAACGCATACCAAAGTCAACAACATCTGCTTCTTCTGTAGCTGTTTCAAGATTTAACTTTTCACCTCGTTTTAATACTTTAAAAATCAGTTTTTCGTTTTCCCCGCCCTGCTTGTTGGAAAGGTTTGCGATGTTTTCCATGCAAGGAGTTTCGATTGGGGTAAAACCAAAGCTGCGATAGGTTTCCTTGATTACACGAGTCACATAATCACGGATTTCCATCTCTGCTGGCAATATATCTTTCATACCGTTTACTGGCTTTTTGCTTAATGCCATTTTACTTCCTCCATTTTGCGAATTTTTCTTTCTATCATTTCATCTACACGCTCGAGATAGTTTTTCACATCTTTTACGTTTTCCACACGTTCAATACGCTGACTGCCGTCTGGATTTTTCTCAGGCAAAACAAACTTTGTCGTTGCACCTGCACCAAGTGCCATTATAGTCTGTTTTTCTTCCATAATCAAGATATTATATACGCCAGCTTTGCCTTTTTTTGCGTATCCGACGTTTTCCATGTTGCCAGCCATGCCCTTCTGGCGATACAGATAGTATGGCTCTAAGCCCATTTCCTTACAATAGTCTGCACAAAGGTCCATGTGCTCCTGTGTATTTACCATCTGCATGTCTTTGTAGTTATCTTTAAATATGTTAAGACGTGCTGCTCGTTTAATCGCCAGCGAATGAATCGTGATATTATCTGGCTCCATTGCTTTGAGCTCTTCCATGGTATTTCTGACATCTTCCAAATCTTCCTCTGGAAGCCCCATGATCAGGTCCATATTGATGTTGTCGAAACCGACTTCCCTTGCCATACGGAAACTTTCTCTAATCTGCTCTACCGTATGATGTCTGCCAATCAGATCCAAGGTTTCCTGCTTCATGGTTTGTGGATTAATCGAAATACGGTCCACGATTCCATGTTTTTTGAGCACTTCTAATTTCTCTTTTGTAATGGAATCTGGACGCCCCGCTTCTACCGTAAATTCAACACAGTGCTGCAAATCAAAACTGCATTTGATTTTGCGAATCAGTCTGTCTAACTGTTGCGCATTTAACGTCGTCGGTGTACCACCACCAATATAAATCGAATTCAGTTTTTTATGATAAAACTTGGTTGCGGTAAACGTGATTTCTTTTTCTAGCGCATCCAAATATTCGTCCACTTTTGTTTTCCACATCCCCAAAGGATAAGAGGTAAAGGAGCAGTACAAACAAGTACTTGGGCAGAATGGAATGCCAATGTAAAGACTGTAACCATTCTCGTAATCGATTTTCTCTAAGAGTTTGCGTTCGCGCTTTGCAATATCAATGGAAAGCTGAATCTTCTCATCTGTTGCAAAGTAAGTCTCTTTCATATACTGGAAAATTGCTTCGTCGCTTTTACCTTCTTCCATGAGTTTCATCGGAATCTTCGTAGGACGAATTCCCGTTAAAGTACCCCATGGAAGTTCTCGACTAGTGCCTTCTTTCAATAAATCATATAGATTCTGCTTTAATGCATTTTTTGTCTCTTTTCTATCGGAAAAGTCCACCTCGAAATCGCGCGCAAACAATTTGTCTCCGCCGATCATCCACTTGATAGAGATTTTGTTTTCGAGGTAATCCACATAGAAAATATACTCTGCCTCTTCTAGGCGTTTTCTTGTTTCCTCATCTTCCTGTTCAATTTCTCTATGTGTGCAGGCTACGTTTTTTCCTTCCACTTCTTCTAATGGACAAGTATAGTACATTTCTACATCTTCTTTTGGCAAATATGCCTTTACCATAGAGTGCACATCATATTCAAATTCTGGTTTATTAAAATTTATTACTATCATAGGTAAGGGTTTTCCATCCTCTCTGTTTCGATTGTGGTTGGGTCATTGTGTAAACGAACAAAAAATCCT
>JAGBEZ010000017.1 GCA_017936725.1 Agathobacter sp. | reverse complement strand
TGATAAGAGGATAACATTTGTCAAGATATTTTTCATTGGACGGTTAGTCCAAAACGTTTTCTTCGATATTTTCGTTTTCATCAATGTTTTCGATTTCTTCAACACTTTCGCCTACTTCGGCGATTTCTACAATCTCTTCTTCCGGTAATTTTTTCAATTTATTGTAAGCAATGATACCGCTCGTCAGTGATACAATCACCCAAACATGGAAAACGATATCCATAATTGATTCACTAATCCCCTGTAAAAAGAGCATTAAAAGTGTATCAATACAAAAGATTACCAATGCGAAAACAAGCCAGCCTACCTTGTTCTTTTTAGATAAAAACCAGCTTAAAAGGTAAAGTCCAATAATAACAATAGCTATTACAAGCACAATCCAAAAAACGGAACCATCTAAAAATTCATATCCTGCCCAATCTTCTGCATAAAATTCTGCAGGTAATTTGCCAGTAACCAGCATAGCCATAAGAGTAATAAAATAAGGCACGAAGATTGAAAACAGAAAATATGACGAGGCATCCACAAAAAGTAAAACAATATTAATTACTGTAAAAGCTACAGCAGCAAGTAAGTTTGCTCTTGCATTGTTAAACTTGGTTTGTAATTTTTCACGTTCTGTAAGTAAATTTGTCCCTTTTACATTATCATATGTTTTTCCCATAATTTTTCTCCTTCAGTTTGATAAATAAAGTATATACTTTTTCGGCTAATTTTTCAACCAAGAAAGTGGACGGTTAGTCCAAAATCGATATGTTCAATTCCTTGAACACATCCCCTAATGACCTATAGATAAACAAATCATCCTCAGGATCAAGACGCATATCCAGCTCCTCTCGGTTGATAACCACGAGATGCTTTCCTTTGAAATAACGAACGTAACTTGCTGCCGGATATACACGGAGCGAGGTGCCACCAATGATAAGCATATCTGCGTTGACAATAGCATTAATCGCACCATTTACAGCTACATCTGACAGGGATTCTTCGTATAATGTAACGTCTGGGCGAATTTGACCACCACATTCACATTTTGGTACCGCTTCGTTGGATTCAAAAAGGTAGTCGGATGGATATTCTTTTTTGCACCATACACAGTAATTGCGAAGTGTGGTTCCGTGAAGTTCGTATACCTTTTTGCTACCGGCTTTTTGATGGAGGCCGTCGATATTTTGTGTTACGACTGCTAGGAGTTTTCCCTCTTCTTCCATACGTGCAAGTGCTTTGTGTGTGATATTTGGCTGGACATGGCGGGCGTCCATTTTCTGTCGATAATATTCATAAAACACCTTTGGATGATCCACAAGACAGCTATGACTGAGAAGATATTCTGGGTCATATTTCTCAAACTGTACGTCATGCTGGTTGTATAATCCGTCTTTACTGCGGAAGTCTGGAACTCCACTTTCTGTAGAGACCCCAGCACCACCGAAGAAGACGATGTTTTCTGATTCTTCTATGAATTTTTGAAGTTTTTCTATTTTTTTATCCATATAAACCTCTTAAACAAAGATGCCCGATAGCCAAAGCTACCGAGCATCCCTAAAAACATATCTTATTTCAATTTACCCTGTTCAAGAGCAAGTGTTACTGTTGTGATGTCACAAACTTCTGTTGGTCCGTAGTACTGGATAGCACCTGGATATACGAAGCATGTATTTTCTGCCCATTCTTCACGGTGAGCTTCGAAGTATTTGAATGGAGCACCATCAAGTTCTACGAGAGCTTTCTTGATAACTGGTTTGTCTTCGCCGTGACGTCTTTCGATGTTCATCATCTTTGTGATTGGCATACCACCTGCAACCCATTCATTTGCTGGTTCAGAAAGGTTAGAGATTTTTGAAAGGTATCCTGTGTAACCATACTGGATGAGCATGAATGCGTTGTATCCTAATGAGTAGCAGTAATCTGAGTCAAAGTTAGATGGGAATGCACATCTTCCTTCGTATCCTAAGAAATGATGTAATGCGCTGAATTTTCCATTGTATGTGCCAGCTGCTTTTCTAGCTGCTAATTTGTCAGCAACGAGTGCTGAGAATAATTTTTCTGATTCAATGAGAGAAACCTGTACGTTTCCGTGTGGATCTCTTTCAAGGAATAACTGCTGCTGGATAGTCTGTGGAAGGATTGCGAATACTTCCATAGATTCTTTTGTAAGACCAGCTTCGATGAAAGCGTATTTTTCAGCCCATGTTGGAAGTGCGTTGAAAGCATCTGCTTTTGCACCAGCAAGGAGCTCGTTGATTTCTGCGATAAGTACAGAGAATTCTGGAACGAATTCTACTACACCTTCAGGAATGATAGCTACACCAAAGTTCATGCCTTTTGCTGCTCTCTTAGCTACGGAATCAGCGATGTAATCAGCGATCTCGGAAAGAGACATCTTCTTAGCTGCAACTTCCTCAGAAATCAGACAGATGTTCGGCTGAGTCTTCAGTGCACACTCCAGAGCAACGTGGGAAGCGGAACGACCCATAACTTTGATGAAGTGCCAGTATTTCTT
>JAGBEZ010000167.1 GCA_017936725.1 Agathobacter sp. | reverse complement strand
TTGGTTTGGAAGATGGACGTGCGCGTACATTGGAAGAAGTAGGTAAGGAATTCAATGTAACCCGTGAACGTATTCGCCAGATTGAGGCCAAAGCACTTCGTAAGCTTCGCCATCCAAGCAGAAGTCGCAAACTCAAAGATTACTTAGAGTAAAATGATTAAATTATCCAAACGAATGAAAGCCGTTGCTTCTATGGTAACACCGGATTACGTACTTGCAGATGTAGGTACGGACCATGGCTATGTGCCAATTTCTCTAGTGCAGCGGAAAAAGATACCAAAGGCAATCGCAATGGACATTAATAAAGGTCCCTTGCAACGTGCGCGTGAGCACATTGCCGAATTCCAGTTGGAGGAATTCATCGAAACCCGCCTTTCGGATGGGGTAAAAAAACTAAAGGTAGGAGAAGTGGACTCCATTCTTATTGCTGGAATGGGAGGCGAACTGGTCATTCATATTTTATCGGATGGCATGGAGGTATGCAGAAGCGTAAAAGAACTGATTTTGCAGCCACAGTCAGAGTTAGATAAGGTACGACGGTTCCTTCGAGAGAATAAATATAAAATTGTAGATGAAGATATGGTGATAGAAGACGGAAAATACTATCCGATGATGAAGGTAGTGCCGGTAGAAGAGGATGGATTTTGGAGAGTAATCCCAAAAGAAGCCATTCGTGCATGCGATATGTATGGTCCGCTACTTTTGAAAAATGGCAATCCTTCACTTCGAAAATTTCTGGTAAGACAGCATAAACAGTTGGAGAAGATTCTAAAAGAATTAGAAAAACTACCAGAGTCAAAAAAGATTGCCGTGCGTAAACAGGAAGTATTAGAAGAAATATCTTTGAATGAGTCTGCATATACCATATTGGGGGCGATAAAAAATGCAGGAATATAATGTAATTATCAAAACAGGAAATGAAAACTTTACAAAGCGAGTGTCCGAAGGCACTCGCTTTGTGTCCTTAGCAAAAAAGTATGCAAAATACTATAAGGAACAAATTGTGCTAGCTGCAGTAAATCAAAAGCTATGCGAATTAAATAATGAGATAGAAGCCGACTGCGAATTAGAATTTATTACTATGACGCAGACCGATGGCAGGCGTGCCTACCGCAGAAGTGTAACACTTCTCTTACAAAAGGCCGTCTATAATCTCTGGAAAAATGAGATTCACGTAAGAGTGCTCCATTCTTTGGGAGAGAGCTATTATTGTGAATTAGAAACAGTATGTGCGAATAATTCCACGATTGAACAGCGTTCATGTCCGATTGATGCCACTCAGCTTGCACAACTTAAGCAGGAAATGCTTCGTCTTGTAGAGGCGGATTTCCCAATCGAAAAGCTGAGTATTAAAGTAGATAAAGCGCGTGAGATGTTCCACAACTTTAAGATGTACGACAAAGAGCTTTTAATGAAATATCGTCGTAGTTCCAGAGTAAATATTTATCGTTTAGATGGGATGCTAGATTACTACTATGGTTACATGGTGCCATCGACCGCATACTTACAGTGGTTTGATTTAGAACTATATGAAGATGGTTTCGTGCTCATGTTTCCAGGCAAGAATGGTTCTGTAGTGGAGCCATTTAATACTTCACATAAGCTTTATCACACACTTGATGAAGCAAAAGAATGGAGCCGCATGCTCGGTGTAGGCACGATTGGAGCATTAAACGAAGCAATTGCACAGGGAAGAGGAAAAGATATTATTCTTCTTCAGGAAGCTTTGATGGAAGAGCGTATTGGCAATATTGCTGCACAGATTGCAGCAGACCCAAACAAGAAGTTTGTTATGATTGCAGGTCCTTCTTCTTCTGGAAAGACTTCGTTTTCGAATCGTTTGTCCATCCAGCTTAGCGCCAAAGGACTTCGTCCACATCCGATCGCATTAGACGATTACTATGTAGACCGAGAAAAGAGTCCAAGAGATGAAGATGGAAACTACGATTTTGAACGTCTCGAATGTCTCGATATCGAGCAGTTTAATAAAGACATGACCCGTCTCTTAAATGGCGAAACTGTAGAAATGCCTACGTTCAACTTTAAGACCGGCTTAAGAGAGTATCGTGGCAACACCCTTCAATTAACCGACAACGATATCTTGGTTATCGAAGGTATCCACGGCTTAAACGATAAACTTTCCTACTCTCTGCCAAGCGAGAGTAAATTCCGTATTTATATCTCAGCTTTGGCACCGCTTAGTATCGACGAGCACAATCCACTGCCAACCACGGATGGCAGACTGCTTCGCCGCATGGTACGTGACGCTCGCACGCGAAATACACCTGCGCAGCAGACCCTAAAGATGTGGTATTCGGTACGTCGAGGCGAAGAGAAATACATCTTCCCATTCCAAGAAAGTGCCGACGTGATGTTTAACTCAGCTCTGGTGTATGAAATCGCCGTGCTCAAAACCTATGCAGAGCCACTACTATTCCAGATTCCAGAAGACTGCGAAGAGTACAAGGAAGCAAAGCGTTTGCTGAAATTCCTTGACTATTTCCTCGCACTTCCTACAGAAGGAATTGCACAGAATTCTCTGGCGAGAGAGTTTATTGGGGGAAGTTGTTTTAACGTATAAAAACTATTTAGCCAAGTGAGCGGATGAAAATAAAGGAGGTGCATGCTTGCATGCAACCTTCTTTTATTTTTAGACGTGTAATTTGGCGTTTAGCCAAATAGCGAGAGCCGAGTCGCTTGAAAAGCGACGGAAAGTCACGAAGTGACGTGGGTCGAGCTGCACTTGGCTAAATAAAAGGGCTAAATAAAGGTGGCTGGGGTATATAGAAAATAATTTACTTGCATTCATTTGAAGAAATGTGTATATTAGATACTTGCAGGACAGGTGATCGCGGCTGCAAGTGCCGAAAGGCCGCAGGTGAGGAAAGTCCGGGCTTCATAGGGCAGGATGCCGGTTAACGGCCGGTGGAGGAAACTCTAAGGAAAGTGCAACAGAAATATACCGCCAGACTTGTCTGGTAAGGGTGGAATGGCAGTGTAAGAGACTACCGCCTCGCTGGTAACAGAGAGGGCACATGTAAACCCCATTCGAAGCAAGACCGAAACAAAGCAAAGACGTGGCCCGCTAGCTTTAGGTAGGTCGCTTGAGGCGGCTGGCAACAGTCGTCCTAGATAGATGATCACCCAACGACATAACCCGGCTTATCGTCCTGCATACTTCAAACGCATGGCTGTCACAAAATACAAATTTGTGGCAGCCTTAATTTATGTTGAAACGTCTGTGAGGCGATATGTGGCAGGAAAATTCTTCACTATAAGGAAATCGAAATTTTCTAAGAAATAGGCTTCGTGCTCTTTTGTTTATTTATGTTCGCCAAAGGTTTTACAATCTGCGAAGTATGTACGTAGTGAGAAAGACTTCTTTACTGAGGTTGATGCGTACCCAGAATCCTGGACATATTTATTTATGAATTAAGCACAGCAACACATGGATGCTTTCCTATATTTTGCAGGAGGCATCCATTTTGTTTTTGACTGAATCCGTTCGTTATTGTAATAATCTATATATTTTCTAATAGCTTCTGAAAATTCATCAAATGAGCTGTAATCTTTTTCATATCCATAAAACATCTCATTTTTGAGTCTTCCAAAGAAAGTCTCCATAATACAATTATCATAGCAATTCCCTTTCCTTGACATTGATTGAATAATCCCATGTTCTTTTAATGCATTTCTAAAATAAGCATGCTGATACTGCCACCCTTGGTCTGAATGAAATATTAATCCTTCCACCGATGGAAACTTTTCAAACGCTGTATTAAGCATGCGCTGAATCTGTTCCAGGTTTGGACTTAATGACAAATCATATGAAATAATCTCATTTGTATTCATGTCTAAAATTGGGGAAATGTAGCATTTGCCCCATGAAAAACTAAACTGTGATACATCAGTAGTCCATTTTTGTAATGGCGCAGTTGTACTGAAATCTCTATCAATGATGTTATCTGCAATCTTTCCAACTTCGCCTTTATAAGAATGGTATTTTTCCTTTGGCCTCTTTCCGAATAACCCCATTTCATGCATAAGACGTTGAACGCGTTTATGGTTTACACTATAACCACGGTTCACAAGCTCTCTATGGACTCTTCTAACTCCATATCTCCCTTTGTTACTATCAAATATTTCTTGAATTTCAGCTATCAATTCTGTATTTCTGGACTTTACGACATCTACTTTATTTATCTCAAAATAGTAGGTAGATTTAGCCATTTTCATTGCTCTTAAAAGATATTTTAGTTGATATCCTTTTTCACGAAGTTCTTTGATGATTGCTGCTTTTTCGCCTTGAGTTGCGCAGCTTGCCTTTCTTCTCTCAAGGCGATCTCTTTTTTTATTACTTCGTTTTCAGCTTTCATATATTCAACTTCAGCTCTAAGACGAATAAGTTCTTCTCTTTCTGATTCTGTAAGTGGTGTTGGTTTAATTTCTCTTTTCATTATACAATCCTTTAACGAAGGGGCTCTTTTATTTATTAAACCATTATAACCTTTCTC
>JAGBEZ010000016.1 GCA_017936725.1 Agathobacter sp. | reverse complement strand
TATTTATATAGCTATTACCATGCAAGCGCTGGTCTTCAGTGTGTAATAGATACAATAAGTCCGGCGGTTTACTCATATAAATTTGACGCAGAGAATAGGCTGTATGTAGAATATAGCTCTAATCTCTACATTTACTGGAATTATGAAAAGGGATGGTTTTCAGCAACAGAAAGTCCTAGTGCATACTTCCGCCCATACGAGGCAGTCAAGACAAACACTACCACATCAACGGATATTACTTTCCGTGGACATAAAGAAGGAACTACCTATGTAACCATTGGTGGTGTTACATACCAAATTAATGTTGTTCTTCGCGAGGTAGAGGTTACTGTACCGGTAGGTACCAGTGTGGATGTTCAGAGTGACGAAACTATAATCGGAAGTTATCAGACCGAAGATCCTCATATTGCTATAATGAATGTTTCAAGTGCAGGCACTTCAACGGGTGGCGTAGGAGATCCAGTAACTAATAACGACATAATAGGTGGCAAATACTATTTAGGACACGACGGACTGTTTCTTATAGTGAAAGATGGAAAATTCACAATGGTTGGCGCAGACGAAGCAATACCATGGGATATGACAATTACAAGCAATACTACGACGGATGATGTGGTAGGTGGCGGTACAACTATAAAAGAGGTTACGATGGTACAAAATGGTTACTATTTAAGTAATCAGGATACCAGTGGAACATTGGAGATTAAGCCATTATACACATTGCCGACATATGGTTTTAAGCTTAATGGTGATAATGAGATGTACATATCTTATGGTGGTTACCGTCATTATGTGAGATGGCAGGGAGCATATGTAGCAGCAGAAACATACAATACATCAAATAATTATTTCCGTATATACGCTGCAGACGGAGAAATATCTTCTGCTAAATCAACCATCACTTTCGAAGGAAAGAAAGAAGGAACTACCTATGTAACAATAGGAGGTACAAGATACAAGGTTATTGTTACTGAAAATGATAATTTAGATAAAAAATACATTAACCTGAAGGTAAATCATATTCATAAAGAGGAAATCAATGGTGATGTATCCGGCATTTATATGACAGAAGATACGACTATTGCTACAGTGACAACTACTCTACGTCCTGGTAATGCAACTTTTGAACCAGTAACGGGAACAGTTCCGGATGGTTTGTACTATTTGGGAATTGGAGGCCAGTATCTTAAGGCCAATGGCGGTTATCCATACATGACAGATGCAGCTAATGCAGTGCCATGGGAAGTATACAATGTGGATGGTGGTGTTGTCATTAAACAAGGTAATTATTATTTAAGTAATACATATAATGAAACAACTGGAGAGATTGCCTGTGAGGTGTCGACTATAGGAGCAGCTCTCTCATATGTATTTGATTCAGAAAATAATAATGCTTTATATTTTGTGAACCCTAGTGATAGTGCAAAGTACTACACATACTATAATACAAATTACGTTGCTGCAGAAACATATGAAAATACTACAACAGCTTATTTCCAGCCATATGTAGTAAACTCATCAACATCAACCAAGACAATCCTCGACTTTTATGGATACAAAGCGGGAGAAACCTCTGTAATCATTGGTGGTGTTGAATATGTGATTACTGTTACAGAAGAGGAGCCTGAAGTTATCAATATTACAATTCCTTTAGGCGAAGAGGTAATTTACAAACAGCCGGCAAATGTAGAAGATGTGGTGCTTCCAGAGGATGCATTTGTAGACATCGACCTTCTGTATAGAAGACAGGATGCCTATACCTGGGTAGCAAACCCACAAGCAAATACAAGCTACTATATTATGGGTATTGAACAGCATTATCTCGCCATTGAAGATGGAAAATTTGTTACCATAGATAATCCTGAACCTAGTCACAAATGGACAGTGATTCCAACAGAAGGCGGATTCAGCTTGAAATATGGTGATTACTATCTAGTAAATCATTGGCATGATGGTGTAATGACATTGGAATTCTTGGAGGAAGACACATCCGCGTTCCCATGGCAATTCGACCAGAACCGAGGAATCTATTGTACAGATAAAGTTGAAACCTATCGTTTGGCACATAATCCGAATACACATCAGTGGGAATTGAATAATAAAACAACTCGTCGTATCGGTTTCTCAGAAGTAGATATTAATGAAGGCACATATGCAACAGAAATCACTTTCGTAGGTAAGAAGGTCGGAAATACAACGGTTGTTATTGGAAACAAGACTTATAATATTACAGTAACAGAAGCTGTAGCTCCTGAAATGGATGCGATTACAATTGAGTACTGGATTACAAATAACCGATGCGCTGATACAGATGGTACTAATTTGACGAATCCATCATATGGAAATAATAGTTACACGATTGAATATGGTGACACATACACATATGTCGATGAATCTGGAAACACAAAAGAGGAAATAGTTGCCAGTGAAGAAGGTATGAGGATTGGTGGTTTGGTTGCGCACAATGCAACGCGACTGAATCAGCATACACAGGAGTTTATGGAGGGAGTCCTTGTTTTCTGGAGAACCTCGATTCATGCAGACGGTTTCCATCAAGAAATTGGTCAGGAAGCCAGAACTACTACAGGTACATTCTTTGATAGAATCCGTTTCTGGCATGGTAAATGGAGTGTATCTGGAGATGGTGTTGCATGGCGTGTATTAGAAGAGGCAGACCAGTTGGTAGCATATTACATTCAGAAAACAGACGTAACACAGGAAGTTATTACATACGCCATGGACTGGGGTAATCCAAATGCGACAAATGGAGGATATGACAATGCGTATGATTCGAGTTTAGATAAGGATTATTCCTATGTGCTCCTTGACTTTGCAGTACAGTACGAATCCGGTCTACGTAACCCTGATGATTTCCCTCGTGCAGAAACCATCGGCTTCCACTGTGACCATGCCGATATAAATGTAGCAAAAGCAGTACACCCGGATGCAGAGGGATACTGGTATCGTACATTAGGTGTAATTCAGGCAGAAGCTATTGAAGGCTTTGAAGTGTATATGATTACATTGACGCCTAATACAGATGTTAAAGACCAAATGCTGTCAGAATTAAAAACATCTCCTACAGGTGTAGACTATACTTACGCTGGCACAGAAAAAGTTGTTTGGATAGATGACGAAGCAAACTTAGGTATGTTTGCAGACCCAAGCTTACGTGCAGATGGATATCATGTAGGTGGTACACCATACGTTCCTGAAATCAATATTTATGAACATCAGGCAATGTTAGTAACTTATTATGTTCGTGCAGTAGAGCCAGAAAATGCACTTGAGGTTCATTATCACGATGCAACTGGATTAGATACTTCGAATCCAGAAACATTAGAAAATGCGCCAGAATTCTACATGTATAATATTTCTGTAAAGGGTGATACAGTATTCCCTGAAGCAGGCACTATTTATGTAGGAAACGACGGAAAATTGTATGGTGCAACTGTTGAAAACTCATTAGAAGTAAACGAAACAGTAACGTCAGTTTTATCTGACATGCCTGCAATACCTGTACAGTATAGATATGGACAGTATACATTTGCAACGTTTTCATTAAAAAATAATAATACACAGCTTCATTTGTACTATACATCTACAGATCCAATCTATGTTGTGGACTTTGGTCTTTCGGTAGATGTAGATTTGGAATTGGATGAAAATCTCGATTCTGAAATTCTTGCGAAGCCAAAATATGGTACTGCTGAGATTAAAGATGGTGTATTAACATATAAACCAACGACTGTAATTCGCAATATTGATGTTGTAACGGTTAAGGTTGTAGCAGAAAATCAAGATGGAAGTACGGATGCGGTTAATAGAACCTACAGATTCTATCCAGCTACAACCGTATATTATGAAGAAGGTTTCATGAACATTGCGAACTCAAGTTGGGGTGAAGCAGGAACTGCGTTATCAGACAAGCAGACCACTACATTATTAGGTAATGCATTAACAGAAAATGCACACTATGGTTATGATAATGCCTATAATGGTCAAGCAAATGGACCAAGTAATGGAACATACCTTGTAAGTACGAATCCAAGTGGATATGCAGAATTTACATTCACGGGAACAGGCGTAGATATTTATGCGAACTGTGAACCAAACAGCGGCTCTATTAACGTGCTTGTACGTAACAGTGCAAATAAGCTAGTGAAGATGCTTCAGATTAACACAAAGATGGCAGCAGAAGGAGGCGCAACAGGCGGACAAAATGTAACTGCTTCTAACATTCCAGTTGCTTCTATCGATTTTGGAACCACACATGATACTTATACGGTTCAGATTCGTCATATTAAGACAACGGATGGAGAAGATATATCTTACTCTCCTGTACAGCTTGATGGTTTCCGTGTATACAACACAATGCCAGATGCTAATGTATATAGAGAAGATGGCGAAGCAAATCCTACATTCGTTGAAGTAAGAAATATGATTTTTGGTGGAGTTGCAATTGATGACATTGTAGCTGCAGTTGAAAAAGATGAAAATGATTCTTCTTCAGGAAGTGATTATTTTGAAAACTTTACAGCACAAGAGTTAGCAAAGGCATTGACACAGGTGCTTAATCTACAAGAAGGTGGTTCAGGTACTGAAGGCTCAGCATCATTGTCAACTGCAGTGATTGTAGATGGTAAAGTGGGTTACAATTCGGCATACGTTCAGGATCTCTTAGATAATGGACCAAAGAACGAAGTATACCTGTTCACAGGCCAGTCATTGACATTTAAACCTAGAACCGGAATCAATATACAGCTTGGATTAAAAGCAATCAATGCTAATGTAACCTATCAGGTTAATGGTGGAGAAACAGAAGTATTAACCACAAGTACAGATATGTTCTATAAAATAGTACCTGATGCTAAAAATGGAACAATTACGATTACAAATGTAAGTGGAGGTATCCTTTCTATTACAGATATGAAATGGATTATTAGTGGTGCAGACGCAGGTCAAGAAGCAGTTCCATTAATGACACTTAATGAAGAAGATTTTGTTACAACCTTCAAGCTTATGGGCTTTAGATCATCTACACCAGCTCCAGAGCCAGAACCAGTAGTTGAAGAAGAAATTCTTTATCAGACAAACAACAATTCAACAGATGTACGTCTGATCGCTTATTTGGATGATTTATCTGAATATGAAAAGGTAGCGTTTACATTAACAATTGATGGAAGAACATCAAAAGAACTTGTATGTTCAGCAGCATACACAGAACTCTATGCAGGCGGAGAACTGTATACAACAGAAGATATTTATGGAGTAGACGGATACTTTGTAACCTATACGATTAATAGATATCTTGAAGTATATGCAGGAAAAGAAGTAACGATTACGGTTACATATACAACAGTAACAGGAGAAACCGTTACAGCAGAGAGAACTGTAACAATTGAATAGTAAAAAGTAATAATTGCAGGAGAATCGAGAGTCGGTTCTCCTGCTTTTCATTGCATAAAATTTGTTCTTAAAACCCTTGTCTTATCTTGAAATTTTGTCGAAAATTTGCTACAATAAATTGATTATGGATAATTATGCATATTTGAAGGGGAGCACATGAGAAAAATTAAACTTGCAAGCATAATTTTACTGCTTATTTCAGTAGTAATATTTGGCGTATACAAAATATATGAATTTCGAACGAGAGACACAGAGCCACCGAAAATCACGGCAGAAACGGATTCTATTACCGCGAGTGTGGCCATCACAGAAGAAGAATTATTAGCTGGCGTGAAAGCGATGGACAACAAATCGGGGGATGTGAGCGATAGTCTTGTAGTGGAGGAGATTTCCGCATTTTTGGACACAAATACCTGCGAGGTGACCTATGCAGCAATCGATAAAAAAGGAAATGTTGGTCGATTAATCCGAACTCTTGTCTATACGGACTACGAGGAGCCAAAGTTTACTCTGGCAGATGACCTGCGTATACCTAGAGGCGGAGCGCTCGAGTTTAGTAATATCGTGGGCGCAGAGAGTGGACTTGATGGAGACATGAGCGATTATGTGAAATATACAATGGGTGAGTATGTGGACACGACAGAGACAGGGAAGTACGCAATTGAGTTTCGAGTGACAGACAGTTTGGGAAAAACAGCATATTTACCAGTTGAAGTAGAGATTTATGACGTGACCGTAGAGCGTATCACTGTGAAATTGACGGAATATATCCTTTATCTCGAGCAGGGCGCAGAGTTTAAAGCAGAAGATTATTATGTAGGATCCGATATTGATGGTGACCTTTCGATTCAAAACAAGGTAGATACATCAAAAGCAGGGATTTACTATGTAGATTATGTGGTAGAAGGAAACAACAGCACAGGAACGAGTCGTTTGATTGTTGTAGTGAGGGAGACGAATGAATAAAACAGGTCAAGGCAAGATAAATCTATATTGCATATTTAAAGATGTATTGCGTGACCTGTGGGTCGCACTCATCGTGGGAATTGCGGTTTCACTGCTTATGTATGTAGGAGTGCATTTGGCATATCAGCCTACCTATACATCGCGCACCACCTTTGTTATATCGGCAAAGGCTAGTTCGACAGGACCTTATGGGAACCTGTCAAAAGTAAAACAGATGACAGACGTTTTTACAGTCGTTATGGACAGCCAGGTGTTGAAAAAACTAGTGTGTCAGGATTTGGGCACAGATTATTTTGACGGAAATGTAAATGTTTCCGTTGTTTCAGAGACAAACCTTGTGAGCGTATCGGTAACTTCAAGTTCACCGGAAGCGGCGTTTCGTCAGTTAAAATCCATGTTAAAATGTTACCCGGCGGTAGGGGATGAAGTGTTAGGCGAAGTGGTAATCGAGACATTTGAAGTACCAGTGTATCCAAGTTCTCCAGACAGCAGAGTACAGGATGGTACAGCGCGTACACAGGGATTTGTTCTCGGAGCCATGGCGATAATCCTACTTCTCGCATTGATCTCTTATTTCAAGGATACCGTCAAGAATGTATCCGATATTCCAGAGATGCTGGATACGACAGAGCTTGCGATTTTGGATCATGAGAAAAAGGCAGTGCTTGTGTCCGATCCTAGGGTTGGCTTTGGTTACGCAGAGAAGATCAAGAAAATCCGTACGAAGCTGCTTTACAAGATGCATAAAACGAACAAAAAGATCATCTACGTTTCCAGTACCGAAGAGGGCGAAGGCAGAACTACGCTGGCAATCAACCTCGCAGAGGTAATGTCACAGCGTTTTGATAAAGTGCTTTTGATTGAAGGAAACCTTAGAAAAACAGATATGCATGAAAAACTCGGAATCAAAGAATCCGATTACATCGGCTGGACATATGGAATGAACAGCCTAGATTCATTAAAAGCGGTCCTTTATCAGCCGACCAACTATAGGTTTAAGGTGATGCTCAATAAGAAGGAAAATTTACATGCGGCCGATTTATTGGAATCCCAAGTTTTTGAAAAATTCTTGAAAGAAATGAGTCAGGAAATGGATGTTATCATTATCGATGGACCACCAGCGAAAAGAAATGCAGACGCAGAAGTACTGGCAAGGCTTTCCGATATGTCACTTTTGGTAGTAAAACAAAACACTGCACAGGTGAAATATATCAATGATACCATCGACATGTTGAATTCGTACGGAGAAGGCTGTCTAGGATGCATATTTAATGATGTTGTAACCATGGAAGATGTTATCTCTGCCGGATACAGTTCGGGTTATGGATATGGCTATGGATACGGCTATGGATATGGATATGGACGTAAGCGTCACGGTTATGGAAAATACGGCTATGGAAAATATGGCAAGTACGGCAAATATGGTAAGTACGGAAAGTATGGCAATTATTACCACAGCGATATAATCCTGAAAGGAGAGAGCGATGAGTCAGAGGGATAATGAAATAGAAGGATTAGACAAAATAGATATTACGCTCCTTCTGTCGGATTTTCTTCGAACACTACGCATCATGTGGAGGCATGTGGTAGTGCTGGCTGTCATCGGAGCGGTCATTATGGGGGTGATGGCGTATAGGAATTACGTGCCGATGTATACGGCGTCGACGACCTTTACCATTCGAATCCGCAATGTACAAGGTGGGACGACCAGTACCTATTACGACAACTCTGCAGCAGAACAGCTCGCAAAGACGTTTCCGTACATTCTTACGAGTGGAGTACTACAGCGAAGAGTTGCGAATGAATTAGGCGTATCCTCTATCTCAGGGCGCATTACAGCTTCGTCGATAGAGAATACAAATCTTTTTACACTTTCCGTTGAGGATAGAGATCCAGAAAATGCGTATCGGATTCTCCAGGCGGTGGTAAACAACTACCCATCCTTTTCAGAATCCATCATAGGAAAAGTGAGTATGAAAGTGTTTGACGACTCTGGCGTTCCGACAGCTCCATCAAATTCCAGAGATTTAAGCGGAAACATCCAAAAAGGCGCAATCATAGGTGGTGCATTCGGACTTCTTTGGGTACTCGCTGTCACTCTTCTTCGTAAAACGATTCGCAGAGAGGAAGACTGCATCAAACGTGTAAATCAGAGATGTCTCGGTGCTATACCATACATTCGTTTCAAGGAAAGAAGTAAGCAGATAGAGAATCGCCTAAATATTTTGGATGAAAAAATTGAACCAGGGTTCAAGGAAGCGATTCGTATTATTCGAAATAAAGTAGAACGTAGTGCGAAAGAGCATAGTCTTAAGACGATTCTGGTTACCAGCGCGATGCCAGGAGAAGGTAAGAGTACCATCGCAGTAAACTTGGCACTTAGTTTGGCACAGGAAGGAAAACGAGTGGTTCTTATAGATGCAGACCTTCGAAATCCTTCTGACAGCGAAATCCTAAACTTCGAGTCAGAGCTTGGACTTATTGATTTCCTAAAGGGCAAAACAAGTCCGAAAGATTGTATGTATAGTGCAAATCGTATGGGCCTGGACAAGAAATTACCGTTCTTCTTTGTTCCTGGTGGAAAAGCGGTCGCAGACGGCGACAATTATTTAGGAAGCCGCCGTATGAAAGCGATGATTGAGAACCTAGAAGACCAAGTGGACTATCTCATTCTTGACAGTGCACCGGTAGGGCTTCTAACAGATGCCAGTCTAATTGCGCAGTATGCAGATGGTGTCGTCTTTATCATCAAGAAGGATTATGTCAAGACAGAAAATATCCTGCGAGGCATGGAACACCTTGCAGAAAGTAAGATACATATGATTGGCTGTGTGTTAAACGGCGAATAATGTAATTGGTGGAGATTAGTATGACGAAAGAAAATGTAGTAAGAAACATTCCATTTAGTCCTCCAGACATCGGGGAAGCAGAAATTGGGGAAATCTGTGAAGTGCTTCGTTCCGGCTGGATTACAACAGGACCTAGAACCAAACAATTAGAAAGAAATCTCGCAGAATACTGCCAAGTGAACAGAGTAGTTTGTTTAAGCTCTGCAACGGCAGCAGAGGAATTAAACTTCCGCGTATTAGGAATCGGGGAGGGAGATGAAGTCATCGTCCCAGCCTATACATACACAGCGTCCGCATCTGCAGCGATTCATGTAGGTGCGACCGTGCGTTTTGTCGATTCACAGGTAGACAGTCCGGAAATGGACTACGACCAGCTCGAAGCAGCGATTAATGAAAAGACAAAAGCCATCGTGCCAGTAGACTTAGGTGGTGTCGTGTGTGATTATGACCGCATTTTTGAAATCGTGGAAAAGAAAAAGTATCTGTTCCAGGCAAAGGGAAAAATTCAAGAAGCCATTGGCCGCGTCGCAGTTGTGGCAGATGGAGCACATGCCCTTGGAGCTAGCAGGCATGGAAAAATAGCAGGTCAGCTTGCAGACTTTACTTCGTTTTCTTTTCACGCAGTAAAGAACCTTACGACAGGCGAAGGCGGTGCAGCAACATGGAAATCGATTCCAGGAATCGATGATGAGGAAATCTATCAGAAATACCAGCTCTACAGCTTACATGGGCAGTCAAAAGACGCACTGGCAAAAACCAAAATCGGCTCATGGGAATATGATATCATAGGGCCTTGGTACAAGTGCAATATGACAGATATCATGGCAGGTATCGGTCTCAAACAGTTAGAGCGTTATCCAGGACTTTTAGAAAAACGAAGAGAAATCATCCAAAAATACGATGAAATGTGCAAAGTGCTTGGGCTTAAGACTCTCGAACATTACGGAGAAGACTTTGCCAGCTCTGGTCATTTGTATCTGGTAAGAGTACCAGGTATCAGCGTAGAGCAGCGTAATGACATCATCGTAAAGATGGCGGAGAGAGGCATTTCTTGTAACGTACATTATAAGCCATTGCCGATGATGACTGCATATCGTGAACTCGGCTGGGACATCAAAGACTTCCCAAATGCATATACATATTATAGCAATGAAATCACATTGCCATTACATACGAAACTGACAGAAGAAGATATCGCATATGTAATTTCTAATTTTACAGAGATTGTAAAAGAATACATTGGATAGGAGAAAAGAAATGCTATTAAAAGCCTGGGAACAGCTTCCGATAGAGATGCAAACGGAAGAAGTGCGTCACTACTATGACATTCTGGCGAAAAAAAAGGGAAGCCTGCTGCTAAAAAGAATATTCGACATCTGTGTGTCACTCCTCTTGTTGGTGGTACTAAGCCCAGTTCTTTTGGTGATATCGATACTGATAGCCATCGATTCACCGGGCGGAGTCTTGTATCGTCAGACACGTGTGACATCTTATGGAAAAGAATTTCGTATCCATAAATTTCGTACGATGGTATCCAATGCGGATCAAATAGGGCCGCAGGTGTCGGTAAGGTACGACGACAGAATTACCAAAATTGGTGCAAAAATCCGCAAATACCGATTGGACGAATTCCCACAGCTTCTTGATGTGCTGGCAGGAAATATGTCCTTTGTGGGTACCCGTCCAGAAGTACCGAAATACGTAAATGAATACACGGACGCCATGCGCGCAACGTTCCTTTTGCCAGCAGGAATCACATCGGAAGCCAGTATTCGCTTTAAGGGTGAAGCAAAGCTGTTGGCAAAGGCCGATAACGTAGATGCGATGTATGTGAATGAGATTCTCCCACGAAAGATGAAGATAAACTTAGATTCGATCGAACACTTCAGTTTTTGGGGAGATATCGCTACGATGTTTCGTACGGTGTTCGCCGTATTAGGAAAAGATTACAAAGAAGAAGAAAAGCCTTTGATTGCTCTGCTTACGAATAACGACGACGATATCTACTGTTTTCGTAAAGAGCTCATCGAAGCATTCATAGAAAAAGGATACGAAGTTCTCATCTCTTGTCCAGATGGCGAGAAATTTGAACTGATGAAAGATATCCCCTACCTCTATGATGACCCAGAAATAGACCGCAGAGGAACGAACGTCATCAAGGATGCAAAGTTATTCTTCCACTACATAAATTTATTCCGTAAACACAAACCAGACGTGGTACTAACTTATACAGCGAAACCAAACGTGTATGGAAGTATTGCAGCACATATACTGGGAATCCCAGTGATTAACAACGTAACGGGATTTGGTAGTGTACTAAATCAAACCGGAATGATGCAGAAGTTTATCATGGCGCTGTTCCGATTCGCATACCGCAATTCGGACTGTATCATGTTTCAGAATGCCACGAATATGAAACTGGCAGAAGAAATTGGCATGGTAAAAGGTGACCATATGCTTATCCCTGGCTCAGGTGTAAATACCGAGCGTTATCTACTTCAGGATTATCCAGAGGGTGGAAATGGAACAGAGGGAGCCAAAATCGTGTTTAACTATATCGGAAGAATCCTGCACGATAAAGGCGTAGATGATTATATCGAAGCGGCGAAAAGAATCCGTGCGAAGTATCCTCAGACAGAGTTTAACATGCTAGGATTTATCGAACCGACCGAAAGTCATTATGAAGACCAGTTAAAAGAATTAGAGTCAGAAGGGATCGTATCCTATCGCGGCAGTCAAAAGGATATCCGTCCATTTGTTGCCAGAGCGCATGCGACCATCCACCCTTCGACTTATGGAGAAGGCATGAGCAACGTGCTCCTCGAAAGCGCATCCTCCGGCAGACCGCTGATTACGACAGATAATCCGGGCTGTCAGGAAACGGTAGTCGATCAGGAAACAGGTTTTATCTATCCTGGAGGCGATGTAGAAGCGCTGTGTGACACGATAGAAACCTTCCTAGCGATGCCAAATGAAGACAGAAAACGCATGGGCGAAGCAGGAAGACACTATATAGAAGAAAACTTCTCGAGAGAAGTGGTAATAGAGGCATATTTAAAAAAAATTCACGAAATACGTGAGAGAAGGTAGGTAAAGAGATGTACAAAACATTATATGAAAAATTGGTAGCAAAAGAAGAAAAATTATCCCTCGTAGGATTGGGCTATGTTGGGATGCCAATCGCAGTAGCCTTTGCAAAAAAGATTGACGTAGTAGGTTTTGACTTAAACGAAGCCAAAATCGAATTATACAAAAGCGGAATTGACCCTACAAACGAAGTAGGAGACGAAGCAATCAAAGCGACCACCATCGACTTTACCGCAGACGAAACCAAGCTTCGCGAAGCAAAATTCCATATCGTAGC
>JAGBEZ010000166.1 GCA_017936725.1 Agathobacter sp. | reverse complement strand
CTGAATTACTTTCATCGACTGACGTACATCTTCTCGATCCATTGGATACGAATGCGTACACTGCACAATCTGTTTCAAAAATGGGATATCATTCAGTTCCTTTTTTAAAACGGCTGCCAGTGGTCTTTCAAAGCTATCTACAATTGCAACAATATCAAAAATCCCCTGGTGATTTCCACACATAAGAAAACCATCTTCTTTTGGAAGATTCTCCAAGCCTGTTACCTGCAAATCGATATTTCCAGATCTGCAAACATGCTTTAAAATATATCGGATATGTTTGTATTTTTCTTCGTAACTATATTCATCCGTATGTTTTGCGTACTTACATAGTTTTACCCACGCAGGTGGTATCTTTACTATATTTTTCAGTACTACCATAACCAATCGATTCATCGTTTTATCCTCTCTGTGGCTTGCAGGATATACCTACTCCAAGCGCACCTTCCCCTGTATGACAGCAAATACCCAGTGATAAATTACCAGCCAAAACATCCATACCTGGAAATGCTGCTTTTACTTCTTCTACCCAAGCGTTGGTAGTTTCTTCATCTGCACTGGTCGCAACTAAAAGATATGCTTCTCCTTTATCATGGTATTCCTTAAATGTAACATCTAAGTCTTCACGAATGGCTTCTAACATTTCTTTTTTCGCTTTTTTCATACCGCGGCTCTTTTTATATGTTTCAAGCACCTGGGTGCCAAGTTTTAAAATTGGTTTGATATTCAAAGCCGTACCAAGTGTTGCAGTTGTCGCAGAAATACGTCCGCCCTTTCTCAAGAATTCCAATGTTTCTACCGCAATATAGATGGACATCTTTTCTTTGTATGCTTCTAATACTTCTTTGATTTTTGCCACAGACAGACCTTCTTCTACCATTTCCTGTGCATCGATAATCGCGCGCACAAGTGGAGTGGAAACTCGTCCATTATCAACAACAAACACTTTTCCTTCAAATTCTTCGTCCTGCGCAAGCATCATTGCTGTCCCACAGGAACCGCTTAATCCGCTGCTCATTGGCATATATATGATTTCATCATACTCTTTTAAGCCTTCTCTCCAAAACTCTAATACTGCCTCTGGAGAAGGCTGTGAAGTAGATACCTTTTTATCTGCGTTTAACTGTTCAAAAAATTCTGCTCTTGTAATCGACACTTCCTCATAAAAGCATTCTTCCTCGACGTAAAATGGCATTGGGAGCACACGCACACCCATTTTCGCTGCCATTGCTGGGGAGATACCGCTATGACTATCTGTTGCAATTCCAATTTTACTCATTTTAACGCCTTTCCTACGAAAAGATATAGTAAACGTATTATCTTATCTATTATAGTCCAAAAAACAGATGTTGTAAAATATTAAAACAAAAAATTTTTATAAAGTTCCTATGAAGCATAAAAAAAGCCCCGAGAACGAAACTATTTCGTCCCCGAGACCTTTTGTTAAATGAAATGCTCAATGCTAGAATACACCCTGTGCAAGCATAGCTTCTGCTACTTTCTTGAAGCCTGCGATGTTTGCGCCTGCTACTAAGTTGTAGCCTAAACCATATTCTTCTGCTGCTGCAGCGGAAGAATCATGGATACCAATCATAATTCTATGTAATTTCTCATCAACTTCTTCTGCTGTCCAGCTATAACGTTCTGAGTTCTGGCTCATTTCAAGACCAGATACTAATACACCACCAGCATTAACTGCTTTTGAAGGAGCTACGATGGTATTTGGTTCTTCTAATAAGAATTTCAGTGCATCGTTTGTTGTAGGCATGTTTGCTACTTCGATGTAGTATTTTACGCCATTTGCAACGATTTTCTTCGCTTCGTCCATGTTAACGTCATTCTGAGTAGCACATGGCATAACGATGTCTACCTTCTGACCCCATGGTTTTTCGCCTGGGAAGAACTGGCAACCAAATTTATCTGCGTAATCCTGTACTTTGTCACGTCCTGAAGAACGCATTTCAAGTAAGTAATCAATCTTTTCTTCTGTTACGATTCCGTCTGGATCATAGATGTATCCGTCTGGACCAGAAAGTGTAACTGCTTTTCCGCCGAGTTCTGCGATTTTCTTAGCAGCACCCCAAGCTACGTTACCGAAACCAGAAAGTGCAACTGTCTTGCCTTCGATTGATTCGCCTTCATGTTTTAATAAGATAGTCAGAAAACTGAAATAATCGAACCCTTTTCACCATCTTTAAGTTGTTTTCTGGGAGTTATTGTACCCGGCTTGTTTCTTGGACTGTATATAATATTGATTTTCAGCAGTGGTAAGCAATTCCCTTGACAAACTCCATATAGCGTTAAATTCCTTTCATGATGATTTCGAGGACTTCATTGAGCTTGTCGGCGGGGAGGCGTTTGATGTACTCTGCGCGGGCATCGAGGTTGCCTCGGATGTGGGCGAGGACGGCGAGATGAGCATTGACCGAAGCGGTATCTCCTTCAAAGATTTCAAAGTATGCGTCGCGAGTAGGCAGACCGAGCCGAATACGCTCGTCATCAGTGATTGCATGGTCGAATACTGTCTCAACTCCTATCTGGGCGTCCTCGTTGAGGATGCTCATCTTCTCCCTTTTGCTTTCATCATCGAATTTCACATACTTCATCATCATGTCGGCGGTGGTATGACCTGTGACGGCACGAATGTCCTCAGGCGACATACCTTTGCGCAGACACAT
>JAGBEZ010000165.1 GCA_017936725.1 Agathobacter sp. | reverse complement strand
GTTATTGGCATCTGGAAACTCATTTCTTTCATATGGAATCGCTGGGTAAAATATAAAGTCTACATTCTGGTGAATGAGCCATGCGATGTGTCCATGTGCAAGTTTTGCTGGATAACATTCGGACTCACTTGGAATCGTTTCGATACCCATTTCATAAATTTTTCGACTAGAGGATGGTGAAAGTACCACAGAGTAGCCTAAATGTTTGAAGAAAGTAGCCCAGAATGGGTAGTTTTCGTACATATTCAGTACTCGTGGGATTCCGACCGTACCACGTGGCGCTTCGTTTGGAGCAAGTGGCTCGTAGTCGAAGATACGATGTAATTTATATTCAAAAAGGTTTGGTAAGTCTGCATTTTTGCGTTCTTTTCCAAGGCCACGTTCACAGCGGTTACCTGTAATATACTGACGATTGTCGGAAAACTTGTTGATGGTCAGCATACAGTGGTTGGTACAGCCTTTACAACGGGTCAATTTGGTAGTATATGTAAGTTTTTCAATTTGTTCAATTGGAAGCATGGTGGTTTCATAGCCAGCTTCGTGTCTTTCGCGCGCAATCAGTGCGGCACCGAAGGCGCCCATGATACCAGCAATATCTGGTCGGGTTACTTCAACACCAGCGATGGTTTCTAAACTACGAAGAACGGCATCATTGTAGAAGGTACCACCCTGTACCACGATGTTTTCACCCAAGTCTTTTGCATCAGAAAGCTTGATAACCTTAAACAAAGCATTTTTGATAACAGAATACGCAAGACCGGCAGAAATATCTGCAACGGTAGCGCCTTCTTTTTGTGCCTGTTTTACCTTGGAATTCATAAATACCGTACAACGGGTACCAAGGTCAATTGGATTTTCTGCAAACAAGGCTTCTTTTGCGAAGTCCGCAACTGTGAAGTTTAAGGATTTGGCGAAGGTTTCAATAAAGGAACCGCAACCAGAAGAGCAGGCTTCGTTTAACTGAACAGAGTCTACAGTCTGTTTTTTAATCTTGATGCATTTCATATCCTGTCCGCCAATATCTAAGATGCAGTCGACTTTTGGATCAAAGAAAGCAGCTGCGTAGTAATGTGCTACGGTTTCTACTTCGCCATCATCCAGCATAAGGGCTGCTTTTAATAAAGCTTCGCCATATCCGGTGGAGCAAGAGTGTACAATATGTGCATCTTTTGGTAATTGTTTGTATAAATCGATAATTGCCTGCATGGTGGTGCCTAAAAGATTTCCGTTATTACTGTTGTAGAAAGAGTATAAAAGGGAACCATCTTCGGCAACAAGGGCAATTTTCGTTGTAGTTGAGCCTGCGTCAATACCAAGATAGCAGTCTCCTTTATAGGTAGCCAGATCCGCTGTTTTTACAGATTTGCTGGCATGACGTTTCTGGAACTGGGCATATTCTTCCTGAGAAGAAAACAGTGGCTCCATACGAGCGACTTCAAATTCCATATGGATTTCATTAGAAAGTTTTGTTTCTAAAGCGGATAAAGTCGTTTTTACATTCTCTTTGCAGTTTAAAGCAGAGCCCATAGCTGCAAATAAATGGGAATTATCAGGCATAATAGCATGTTCATCATCCAGATTCAAAGTACGTACAAAGGCTGCACGAAGCTGAGAAAGGAAGTGAAGCGGGCCACCAAGAAAAGCAACATGTCCGCGAATCGGTTTTCCACATGCAAGACCAGAAATCGTCTGATTGACAACTGCTTGAAAGATAGAGGCAGATAAGTCTTCACGTGTAGCACCTTCATTGATCAGTGGCTGGATATCCGTTTTGGCAAACACACCACAACGTGCAGCAATTGGATAGAGTGCTTTGAAATTTTTTGCGTACTCATTTAATCCAGTTGCATCCGTTTGGATGAGAGATGCCATTTGGTCGATAAAGGAACCTGTACCACCGGCACAGATACCGTTCATACGCTGTTCGACATTTCCACCTTCGAAATAAATGATTTTCGCATCTTCACCACCAAGTTCGATGGCAACATCCGTCTGTGGAACGAAATGCTGTAAAGAGGTGGATACGGCGATAACCTCCTGCACGAAAGGCACTTCGATGTGATTTGCCAGAGTAAGTCCGCCAGAGCCTGTGATAACAGGAGAAACTTCGCAATCACCGATAGTAGAGATTGCTTTTTGAATTAAAGTATGTAATGTTTCTCGGATATTTGCAAAGTGACGCTCATAATCCGAAAACAATAAATGGTCTTCTTTGTCTAAAATTGCAATTTTAACGGTTGTGGAACCGATATCAATTCCAAGTTTATGTGTTTCTTTTCTCATCTGTAACCTCCTAAAACAGAGACGGTTTTAAATACTATGTCATACGACAAAATAAACCATTATTATTATAGACCTATTATATGAACTTTACAATGGACAAATTATTAGAAAAGAATAAATATTTTCTAAAATCTTTTGTGATTTTCACGACTTTTCGAAACAAGAGTGGTATGATACTATTAATCTTGTTCGTTAGCAAATTTTGACAAGGAGAGATTACGTTGAAAATTAATTATAAAAGAATCCATATAGGGAGAAGGACCTTTAAATCGGCTTTAGCAGTCCTGATATCACTTATTATCGTATCAAAGTTTGGCACGTCTGCTGCGACCTCGAAGATGGTGTTTGCCTTCTTGGGGGCGATGGCTGCGATGGAAAATACATTTAAGCAATCGTTAGAGGCTTGCTGGACACAGATTGTAGGGATGATTCTTGGTGCAGTGATGGCGGCTGTCTTATCCATGCTTCCTGTACCAGCACTCATAAAAGTAGTTATTGGGGTATTAATCATCATTGTTATTTACAATGTACTAGGTCTTCATTATTCACCAAATCTACCAGGCTTGGTTATTTTGATGAGTTGCATGAGTGAAGATGTATATCCGTTTGAATATGCAATGGATCGACTTTGGGATACGGCAATTGGTCTTACCGTAGGTATGGTAATCAATGTATTGATTCTGCCATATGATAACAGCCTTAAAATCCGCCAGGCAGTAGAGTATTTAGAAAAAGAAGTGATTTATTTCTTAGAGGATATGTTTGACGGTGACAAAGAGTATCCGGACACAGAAAAGATGCGAACTACCATCGATGATATGGGATGCCAACTTGGACTTTACTCCAAACAATGGCTGCCATTTCGTGTGAAGAGTGACAAGAAGAGATTGAAAGTTTTCATCGAATGTCAGAACAAAGCGCGCGAACTTTTGGCGCAGATGGAAGTGCTTTCGCAGATGGAACATCCTGGACGTTTAGATCCAGAGATTCGTAAGCGTCTCGAAGATAGCGGAGCGGATATTCGTGACCATAGAAAGATTATTCGCTATGAGGAAGAGGATATTATTACTAATTATCATGTGGGAAAAATTCTGGATTTGCGTCAGGATTTGATGGAGACAATTGAAGGAGCAACGCAAAGATAAATAATAAATCATGGAGGAATAACGAATGATTAAGATTGTAGCTGACAGTACATGTGATTTATCAAAAGATTTAGTAGAGAAATATGATATTCAGATTGCACCACTACACATTGTGTTGGATGAAAAAGAATATTTTGATGGTGTGGATATCACACCAGACGAAATCTATGCATGGGCAGATGAGAATGAAAAAACGCCAAAGACTTCAGCCGTTGGCTTTGAAGAAGCAGAGAAAATACTAGCGCAGATAAAAGATACCGATGATGAAATGATACTCTTTACAATTTCGGGTAAAATGTCTACTACAGTAAATGTATTTCGTATGGTAGCAGAGGAACTGGAAATTGAGAACAAAGTAAGTATCATTGATTCTGGAAACCTGTCCACAGGCATTGGTCTTATGGTGTTAAAGGCATCAACTATGGCACAGGAAGGAAAGACGCGCGAAGAAATCTGTGTAGCAATCAATGACGTAAAAGATCGTGTAAGAGCATCTTTTGTAGTAGATACGTTGACTTATTTACATAGAGGCGGACGTTGTAGCAGTGTAGAGGCACTTGCAGGTGGCGTATTGAAACTTCACCCAAAAATTGTAGTAGAAAAAGGCTCTATGGGAGCAGATAAGAAATATCGTGGCAAAATGCATAAGGTTATTTTGGATTATGTAAAAGATATGGAAGAAGACCTAAAGAAAGCAGATAAGGCACGTGTATTTATCACACATTCTGGCTGCGATCAGGCTGTAATTGATGGTGTTCATACATATTTAGAAGAATTGAATCATTTTGATGAGATTTTTGTCACTCGAGCAGGCGGGGTAATTTCTTCTCATTGTGGACCAGGTACACTTGGGGTGTTATATATTGCAGAATAAAATAGAGGTCGTCGCGTTTTGCGACGACCTTTTGTATTATAGGTAAATCCATTATTTAGGCAACTTTACAGAAATCTGTAAGACATTTTCATTTGGAGAAGTCGCCTGAATCTTTCCATGATGCGCGTCTACAATGGCTTTTGCGATGGAGAGGCCTACGCCGTGTCCACCTGTTTTTGAATTGCGAGAAGCATCTACTCGATAAAATCGATCGAAGAGAAGTTTTAACTGTTCTTTTTCAATCGTCTGTGTGGTGGCATTGGTAACGGAAAGAACGATGTATTTACTTTGCTCTTCGACGGTGAGAGAGATTTTCTCATTTACAGGCGAATACTTCAATGCGTTATCAAGCAAGATGGAGACCAGTTGCCGAATCGATTTTTCATTCCCACAAAGAGTGAGCATAGGTGGAATCTGGCAATGTAGTTCTTTTCCTTGTCTTTGGGCTAACCCGTGAAAAGAGAGAGCGGTTTCGTTTACAACTTCAGAAAAAGGGTAGTCGATGGCAGGTAAAATGTGCTCCGATTCTTCCATGCGTGATAAGAAAACGAGGTCATTTGTCAGTTCCGTTAATTGTGAAGCCTGTTTTTTGATATCATTTAACCATTCATTTTCACCAAGTTCCATTTCTAGAACATCTGCATCTGCATGGATAATGGTAAGCGGTGTCTTGATTTCGTGACTAGCATCGGTGATGAAGCGTTTTTGCTTTTCATAACTTTCGGAAATCGGGCGAATGATACGATTTGAGAAAAATACAATAAAAGCAAAGACAATTAAATATCCCACAAGAGAGATGCTGATACTTGCATAAAGAAATGAGTAGTAAGCATCTAATTTTCTACCGCAATCTAAAAAGATAATTCTGGTGAAATTCTCTGTCTGTTCAATTTTATATCGAAAATTCTGAATAAATCCCGTAGTATTGCTTTTTTGTAATGCAGTTTCCGCATAGGTGATAGCTGCTTGTGTATCAACAACGATAATGCGGTTGGTTTCTACAAAAAGGACTTGTCCAGTATATTTGTCAAGCACCACAGAAAAGTAGCGGGATTCATAAGGAACCTCTGGAGACATACCAGAAGGGAGTCTATCGCCTAACTTGTCAGGTTCCATGGAAAATTCGTCTTTGTCCTCTGTCATAAGGGATAAGATGATATCCGCTTCCTGCGTTACAGCATTGTAGTTTACGATATTGATTCCTGCTATGATTACAACAAGCACAAAAAGAAGTGCCGACATGGATAGCAGGATAAATTCCCATTGTAGTTTTTTTATCATGAAAGTTCCTCCAGAGAGTATCCGGCGTTTCGTGTTGCTTTGATTTGTATATCTGCATGTAATGCTGTAAGTTTCTTACGTAAGTAGGAGATATATACCCAGACAACATTTAATTCTGCCTCAGAGTCATATCCCCAGATTTTTTCGAAAAAACGTTCCGTAGATACGAGCTGACGCGGATTGGTCATAAGTAGTTCCATCATTTGAAATTCTTTGTTCGCAAGACGGAAACTACTCGTTGTGGACGAAAGCTCGTAAGTCGCTCGGTCGAGTGTGATGTTTCCAAAGACGAGTTTGGAATCGACAGCCTGTATACTTCTTGTCATGGTACGGATGCGGGCTAGTAGCTCTTTGCTATCAAATGGTTTGGTCAGATAGTCATTTGCACCGCTGTCAAGACCGAGCACTTTGTCGTCAATTTCTGATTTTGCGGATAAGATTAGAACTGGGATTTGATTTCCACTGGCACGCAGCTTTTTTAATAAGG
>JAGBEZ010000164.1 GCA_017936725.1 Agathobacter sp. | reverse complement strand
AATAATCTGGTTTGTGTTCTCTTGCAGATTCCACAATTCCTTTCTCATACAAGACCTCACCCAAAGCAGCTACGCTGGTCGCTCTTTGGATATGACAGGTTGCTGGTGCAAAACCATATGGAACGCTTACGTTTTCTGCAAGATAATCTGCGAACACTGGTACTCCATCGCCTAAGAAAATCACTTCTCTGCCTTGCTTGTTTACTTCTGCTACTACTTCACTGATGTCCACTGCGCACTGTGGCACAAGCGTGCGAAGATTCCCATTTTCAAATGTGTAAAGTCCTGTGTACGCCTGCTGTCTGCGTGCGTCCATCAGAGGACATACCAGCTTGTCTGTTCCCCAGAGATTAAATGCCAGAGCATCCACGGTCGGCACTGGAATAATCGGTTTATCTAAGGCAAGACCTAATCCCTTTGCTGTTGCAGAACCAATGCGAAGCCCCGTAAAAGAACCTGGTCCCTTTGACACTGCAATTGCATCGATGCTATTTAAATCGAGTTCAATCATCTTGGTTAACTCCTCTAACATCGGCAAAAGTGTCTGCGAATGGGTTTTCTTGTGATTCATGGTATATTCACCCAAGAGGGTGTGATTTTCGATAACCGCTATACTGGCAACAAGGCCAGAGCTTTCAATTGCTAATATTTTCATAAGTTTTATCAACCTTTTCTTAATTTAACTAGAACTTGAATGAGATTTGAATCTACCCAATATTACGAATCGTGATTTTACGATAATCAAATCCTTTTTCAAGGTCTTTTTCAATCGTTATTTCCTTATATATAGGTGGAAGGATTTCCTCGATAAGATTCGCCCACTCTATCATACAAAGACCTTCTCCGTAAAAATAATCCTCATAGCCGATTTCATCCATTTCCTCTATATCGCCAATGCGATAAACATCAAAATGATAAAACGGCATACGGCCTTCTTCATATACCTGTACGATGGTAAAGGTCGGACTGCAAATCGACTCGCCTATTTCTAGACCATCTGCAATTCCCTGGGTAAAAACCGTCTTGCCTACACCAAGGTCCCCGATTAATGTATAGACCTCTCCAGGCTGTGCTTCTTTTCCCATTTTTCGCCCTAATTCCAAAGTATCTTCTGGCGAAAAACTTTCTATAATCTGTATCTGTTCCATAGTTACTCCTGAATCTCTCTTTGCTTATTTCATTTTAATACGATACTTTTCTAATTTCGCATGTGCTAGCTTAGACAATTCTTCGTATTTGTCGCCCACTTGTGTGAGTGGTAAAACATAGGCATTAATGCGGTTCGTATATACCAGAAGAAGTGGTCCTGATGTTTTCATTTGGAATATATTTTCCCATTGAAACTCTACGCTTTCTTCTCCTACGGAAACGCGAATCACTTCCTCTTCAAATTCATAATGCAACTGTTTTGACAATGCGTTGTTTTCGTCTTTTACGATTTTATTTACTCTTAACCAGAGGGAAATTGGTACATAGACCAAAAACACAATCCCCAGTCCCACATATACCAGAGTGGAGCCAATGCTTACCTTTCCATAGGAAGTAACCGCATAGGCAAAAACCAAGATTGGAAGGATGATAGATAAAATCCCCTGCATACCACGATAGGCCTGCTGCATATTGAATCGAAATAAATCTTTTGCATCTAATTTAATATCAAGTACTACTTTCATTTCTTTCTCCTAAACAATCCTAGGAAATCACACAGATTTCCACTTTAGGGTATTATAGCATTCTTTTGAAAAAAAAGAAAGACGCACGAAACGTCTTTCTTCATAATCTGTTTTCTAATGATTTTTATGACTATTCTTAATAATCGGACTAAGCGGTTTGTATATCAAAATCGTAATTATCGATATCATGGTTCCCTTTATGATATTAAGCGGTCCGACACAAATCACAACAAACGTTACAAGATCTGTAATCGATGCATTAATTGCAGTACCCATTGCAATAATACCTTCTAACGGAATTCCATACAATTTAGAAAAAGCTGGGATTAAGTAAATAGCGTTGAATGCTGTTCCAAATACCGCCATACAAATGGTACCTATAATACATGCCAGAATGGCCGAGGTCTTGCTTTTCTTTAAATGATATATAATCGTTGCTGGCAAAATCATTGTGCAGCCTACCACAAAGTTAGCCAAATCTCCTACAAAGGCAGTACTTGTAGATTTGATAAATAGTTTTATCATTATCTTTAAAAATTCTGTCACAACACCTGCAACCGGACCGAATGCGAATCCACAAATCAACACTGGAAGTTCACTCAAATCCAATTCGTAAAATGGTGGAGCAATCATTGGAAGTGGAAACTCAAATAACATCAAGATGCCTGCGATTGCAGAAAACATACCTATCATCGCCGTTTTTCTGGTAGTAAATATTCTCTCTTTTACTCCCTTTTTCTTTTGAATCAGTAGTTCTGCTACATAAGCCAACGCAAAAACTCCAATAATTACCAATGCAAAAGCCAAAACAAATCCTATGTTTTCTGCAGCCTGTTTAAATAAATCGTTCATTTTTCCTCCTTTTTCTTCAAAGTGGAAAACGAAAGAATTTAAAACGCCCTGAGCATACCTACACTCAGGGCGTGAAAATCCAATCTCTTTTCCTCTCTCATCCAGACTATACTGTCGGTTCTGGAATTGCACCAGATCGGCCTCTCGCTGTGCGAAAGGTTCGCAGACTTTACTGCCGGTGGGGAATTTCACCCCGCCCCGAAGAACTAATATTTATTTTATGTATGGATTATATTACATTATGTTTGATTTTTCAATAGGTTCGTATCAATATATATTTTTTACTCTTTATCCGACAATCTAATCTTAGACTTATATTCTCTTAATAACTCGTCAACCTTCCCGACTTCCTTCTTTTGCTCGAGTCCAAAAATGATAATTGCATCTTCTTTATTTTGAGGTTCGAGCGCATGATAACCTACGATTCGCAAAAGTTCATTTAGTTCTTTCCTTGTAGCCTGAAGACCAAATGCAATTTTGATGACGCTCTCCTTGCTTGGGTGACGTGTACCATTTAAGATGCTGTAGAACTGGGATTTTGATATGGCAATCTGTGGTTGTAAAGAAGATGCCGTCATTCCATATTTATCACATAATCTCAATACACAGTCGCCGAAACTTTCTCTTTTCATCTTATCTTCATTACGCTTTAGGAATTCTATGAATTCTTCTGTGTTTTTTATCTGTCCTAATTCCTTTTCAAACGTTTTCGTATCTTTACACATGTTACTCCTTATAATGTGACATTAACATTTACCACATTATTCCAAAAAAAATGATTACAGACTAATTATAATCTGTAATCACCTTTTTCATGTCCACATCTTGTAGACTTTTATTTTACTATATATTTCTCATCGTAAGTTGGATTCTCTGTTTCTTCAAATCCACACTCATAACCTTTACTTCCACTATGTCTCCGACACTTACGGCTTCGAGTGGATGTTTGATGTAACGGTCACAAATCTGCGAAATGTGAACCAGTCCATCCTGATGCACTCCGATATCAACGAAGGCTCCAAAGTCAATCACGTTTCGAACGGTTCCTTTTAATATCATGCCTGGAGTTAAGTCTTTCATTTCAAGAACATCACTGCGAAGGATTGGTTTTGGCATATCTTCACGTGGGTCGCGCGCTGGCTTTTCTAATTCCTTTACGATATCCTGTAAAGTAAGTTCGCCAATGCCAAGCTCTGCTGCGAGTTTCTTGTAATCACTGACTTTCTTTGAAATACCGGCAACGGTTCTATTTGCAACATCCTCTAGTGTAAAGCCTAGTTTCGCAAGGAGTTCCTTGGTCGCATCATAACTTTCTGGATGTACACCCGTGCCATCTAAAGGATTCTTGCCTCCTGTGATACGCATGAAGCCGGCACACTGCTCATATGCCTTTGGACCAAGTTTTGCTACCTTAAGGAGTTCTGCTCTGGATTTGAATGCACCATTTTCTTCACGATACGTTACGATATTTTTTGCAATCGTTTTCGTGATACCAGAGATGTATTCCAAAAGAGAAGCGGATGCAGTATTTAAATCCACACCTACTTTATTTACACAGTCTTCTACGACGCCGCCAAGTGCTTCCGAAAGTTTCTTTTGATTCATGTCGTGCTGGTACTGACCTACGCCGATGGATTTTGGGTCAATTTTTACAAGTTCTGCCAATGGATCCTGAAGTCGTCGCGCCATTGAAGTCGCGCTACGCTGTCCTACATCAAAGTTTGGAAATTCTTCGGTCGCCAATTTGCTTGCAGAATATACAGAAGCGCCTGCTTCGTTTACGATAATATACTGCACTTGTACAGGAATCTCTTTTAATAAGGATACAATGACCTGCTCCGATTCACGGGAAGCGGTACCATTTCCAAGAGAAATCAATGTAATTTTGTATTTTGAGATTAATCTCTTTAAAACGGCTTTTGCTTCTTCGACTTTATTTTGTGGTGCCGTTGGATAAATCACTGTGGTGTCTAAGACTTTTCCAGTCGGATCTACCACCGCAAGCTTACAACCCGTACGGAAGGCAGGGTCCCAGCCGAGTACCACCTGACCTGCAATTGGTGGCTGCATAAGAAGCTGTTCTAAGTTCTTTCCAAATACCTTGATTGCGCCATCCTCTGCTTTTTCTGTTAAATCATTGCGGATTTCACGTTCAATCGAAGGGGCAATGAGACGATCATAGGCATCTGCAATTGCTTCTTTTATCGTTGTGGCACATTCGCTGTCCTCATGTACGATAATTTTTTTCTCAAGATATACGAGAATTTCATCTACCGGTGCTTCGATTTTTACAGTAAGGATTTTCTCGTTTTCGCCACGGTTGATTGCGAGGGTTCTATGTCCTGCTACTTTGGATAAGGCTTCATCAAACTCGTAGTACATTTCATATACGGACTCTGTGTCTTTATCCTTTGCAACAGAAAGAAGTCTTCCTTTTTTCATCGTGAGTTCACGAATCTTCGTACGATAATCGGCATCATCGGAAATCATTTCTGCGATGATATCTTTTGCACCTGCGATGGCATCTTCTGCGGTAAGCACTTCTTTTTCTTCGCTGATATATTTCGCTGCTTCTTCTGCAAGTGGTGTCTTTAACATCTGCAGCAGGATGATATTTGCCAATGGCTCTAAGCCTTTTTCTTTTGCAATAATCGCACGCGTACGGCGTTTTGGTCGATATGGACGATATAAGTCGTCGACTGCTACCTGTGTTTCTGCCGCAAGAATCTGTGACTTTAACTCTTCGGTTAACTTGCCCTGTTCCTCAATGCTGGCAAGTACGGTCTGTTTTTTATCCTCAAGGTTTCGAAGATAAGTCAGTCTGTCAAACAGGTTACGAAGGATTTCGTCGCTTAATGCACCGGTCGCTTCTTTACGATAACGGGCGATAAACGGAATGGTATTTCCTTCGTCGATTAATTTGACTGCTGCCTCAGCCTGTCCCTTTTTGATTTGAAGTTCCTCTGATAATTTTAAAATGATATCCATAAATTACCTCGTGTTTATGAAAAATTTGCTTTCTCTATTATAAACGAAGTGGTACAATGATTTCAACTAAAGTATTTAGAAAGATAGGTAGAAACATGGAACCAAATTCTAAAATGATAAAACCAAATTATTTTGAAATGTTTGCATTTGGCTTTGCGATGGCAAGTCTACTCAGTTGTACAATTATTTATAGCGCAATAATGTTTGCGGGACTTTCTATCTTATTTGCCCTCCTTTCCCGTGGCAGCCAAATGGCCTTCACTCCACGCGCCAAGAAAAGTATTGTTATAAGTGTGATAGGAATTCTATTGGCAATTGTAATATTTGTCGGCTCGCTTCTTTTCTTATTAGAAGAATATGGCAGTTTGGAAGGTATTCTTCGTGCCGGCAGCGAAATGATGGGAATTGATTTTGAAGCAGAATTCGGATATCTGTTTGAGTAAACACAGGAATAAGGAGTTTTTGAAATATTATGAAACGAAAAGTAAAAGAATTAAAGCGAATTGCCCGCGGTAATCTAGAGGGGAATTTCTTTGGATTAATAATTGCATTCTCTATTTGCAATCTGATTGTGTCACTCATCGAAATGCCATTTTCCATGCTGACAAACGATGATACATTTTCTATGCAAAACATTATATATATTATTGCAATGATTTTAATCACAATTGCCTCTGTTGTTTTTACAGTAGGCCAGTATTGTCTGCATTTAAGAATTGCCCGAAAAGAAAAAGTGCACTTCAAAGAACTATACTATCCTTTGAAGCACGATGCCAATCGACTAATTCTCACAGAAGCGATTCTTTTTGTTATTGAACTGATTGGCATTTCTCCCGTCATTGGAGCGATTGCAATCGTTTATTTCTGTGACGAACTGAGTTTGTATGTACTAGCACTTGTCTTAAGCATCCTCGGATGCCTATTAACACTTTGGATTTCGGCAGCGTTTGGAATCGTTTACTTCGTGCTAATCGACGGCGAAGAATTGTCTGTAAAAGAAGCACTAAAAACTACAATTGCATTGATCAAAGGACATAAAAAACGTTTTCTCTATTTACAGTTTAGCTTTATCGGCATGTATTTCCTCTCGCTGCTTTCCCTCGGTGTCGGTATCTTATGGGTACAGCCTTATGTGATGCATACGACGACGCTTTTCTACTTGGATACCAAGGGCGAATTAGATGGCATACTTGCACCAGCAATTTAATTTTCTCCATATTTTAGTCATTGTAATTT
>JAGBEZ010000015.1 GCA_017936725.1 Agathobacter sp. | reverse complement strand
CATAGAGAGGAAAACATAATTGATTTTCAAGTTTTAACTGTTCGTATCCTTCTAATGACATTGCTTTTCGCCTCCGCTGGTATTGCAATTAAATTGGTTGTTAACTATTTTCTTCAAGTCACTACCATACTCCCTTTTTATAGGAAAATCAAGAAAAGTGTTAAATTATTATCAATTATCGCATTGCGCACAATCTATTATAAACGCGTTCAAATGTGTATAGAATATTGATTTTTTCACATACTGATAGAAAAACAAAAGGAGTGACAATTATGGTGAAACGAGATGATGTAAGTCAGGATACGGTAAAATTATTAAAAGAATGCGATGCAGGCTGTAAAATGGCAATTGACAGCATGGAGCAGATTAGTAAATATGTGTCCGATGATAGGTTAAAAACGATTATTCAAAAATACAATGGGGCACATATTAAAATGGAAGAGGATATCCACAGATTGCTCAATACAATCGGTGAAGAAGACAAAGAGCCAAATCCGATTGCAAAGGCATCCTCTTGGATTCAGTCTGAGGTCAAGATGATGATGAACTGTGATTCGAAGCAGGCGGCGCATCTTTTGACGGACGGCTGCAACATGGGAGTGAAATCACTCTGCGAATACCAGAATCAATATAAAGCTGCGGACGATAAGAGTGTCCAGATGTGTGAAAAGCTTTGTGATCTTGAAACGAAGATGACTTACGAGCTGCGACCATTCTTATAAGAAATCAATCAAAACCATCCTATTATTATAGAAGAAAGACCATTATGGAAGAAAGACTTCTATTATATAATAGGATGGTTTTTGTTTTATGTTTTATTTACTACTATATTTTGTGGTTTTATAAAAAAACATTACTAGTTTCAAAAAAGTATTGACGCACCGCAAACTATTGTGCTATATTGGTGAGGCTTAGAAGTAGGTCTTTTTTTTTATGCCCTTTTTTAGGGCGGTAACAAACAATGAATTTTAAACGGAGGTGGAAGTTGTGCGTACAAGAATTACATTAGCATGCACAGAATGCAAGCGTCGTAATTACAATACGACAAAAGACAAAAAAGCTCATCCGGACAGAATGGAAACCAAAAAGTATTGTAGATTCTGCAAGACTCATACAATGCATAAGGAAACAAAGTAGTCTAGGTAGCGAAAAGGAGTAAGATATGGGACAGACAGAAAAAACTCCAAAGACAAGTTGGTTTCACGGCTTAAAACAGGAATTTATGAAAATTTCTTGGGAAGACCGTAAAACAGTTGTCAGACAGACTATAGCTGTAGTTGCTGTTTCAGTTGTAGTTGGACTTATTATTGCACTTTTAGACTGGATGATCCAGTACGGTGTAGATTTCCTTTTAGGATTATAGTTTTAACGGAGGCATAGTGATTTATGGCAGAGGCAAACTGGTATGTAGTTCATACCTATTCAGGTTATGAAAACAAAGTCAAGGCAAACATTGACAAGACAATTGAAAACAGACATCTTGAAGACCAGATCTTAGAAGTACGTGTTCCTATGGAAGATGTAGTAGAAGTGAAGAATGGTGTAAAGAAACAAGTTTCTAAAAAGATGTTTCCAGGCTATGTTCTGATTCATATGATTATGAATGATGATACATGGTATGTGGTTAGAAATACCAGAGGTGTTACTGGATTCGTTGGTCCAGGAAGCAAACCTGTACCACTCACTGATGTTGAAATGAGAAACTTAGGCATTAAGTCCGAGACAGTAGTTGTTGACTTCGCAGAAGGCGATATGATTGTGGTTATTGGCGGTGTATGGAAAGATACCTGTGGTGTGATCACAAACATGAACAACAACAAACAGACAGTTACTATCAACGTAGAGCTGTTCGGTCGCGAAACACCAGTTGAAGTAAGTTTCGCAGATGTTAAGAAAATGAATTAAGGAGGCAATTCCAAATGGCAAAGAAAGTTACAGGATATATTAAATTGCAGATTCCTGCTGGTAAAGCAACTCCAGCACCACCAGTTGGTCCAGCTCTTGGTCAGCATGGTGTAAATATCGTACAGTTTACAAAGGAATTTAATGCAAGAACAGCAGAAATGGGAGATACAATCATCCCTGTAGTTATTACTGTATATGCAGATAGAAGTTTTAGTTTCATTACTAAAACTCCTCCAGCACCAGTATTAATTAAGAAAGCTGCTGGTATCAAATCTGGTTCAGGCGTACCAAACAAGAACAAAGTTGCTAAACTTACAAAAGCACAGGTTCAGGAAATCGCTGAAACAAAAATGCCTGACTTAAACGCAGCTTCTTTAGAAGCAGCTATGAGCATGATCGCTGGTACAGCTAGATCAATGGGCGTTACTGTAGAAGACTAATAGAAACTTTTACATTTATTGTTACTTTATAGTGGGAGGGACCTCTCCCGATAAAACCACAGGAGGTTATTTTTCATGAAAAGAGGAAAGAAATATCAGGAAGCTGTAAAAGCATTTGATAAGACTCAGCAGTATGATCTTGCTGAAGCAATCGAAATCGTAAAGAAAAATGCTACAGCTAAATTTGACGAAACAATCGAACTTCATCTTAGAACAGGTTGTGATGGTCGTCATGCAGAACAGCAGATTCGTGGTGCGGTAGTATTACCACACGGTACAGGTAAAACTGTTAAAGTTTTAGTATTCGCTAAGGGTGCTAAATTAGATGAAGCATTAGCAGCAGGTGCTGACTACGCTGGTGGTGAAGAATTAATTCCAAAGATTCAGAACGACGGCTGGTTAGATTTCGATGTTGTTGTTGCTACACCTGACATGATGGGTGTTGTTGGTCGTTTAGGACGTGTTCTCGGACCAAAAGGCTTAATGCCAAACCCAAAAGCAGGAACAGTTACTATGGACGTTACAAAAGCTGTTAACGACATCAAAGCTGGTAAGATTGAATACAGATTGGACAAAACAAACATTATCCATGTGCCAGTTGGAAAAGCATCTTTCGCTGATGAACAGTTAAGCGACAACTTCCAGTCCATTATGGGTGCAATTAACAAAGCAAAACCAGCTAGCTTAAAAGGCCAGTACATCAAGAGTGCTACTCTTACATCAACAATGGGACCTGGCGTTAAGTTAAACGTTGTTAAGATTACACAGTAATTGACAAAAAACTTTTAGACCTAAAATAAGCAAAGTTTTTGCGGAAAAGTAATTGACATCCGTGATATATATTGATATAATTGCAAAGCATATTGCCGAAGACAGTAGGTGCCGTAAGGCGTAACGATTCGACCTACCGAGGGAATTTTACAGATGAACACATCTTTAAAATGACTTATACCTCTCTGTCTTGTGGCAGAGAGGTTTCTTTGTTATATACCTCATAGCTAATATGCGCAAAATAAAACAAGGAGGTACACATTCGTGGCAAAAGTAGAACTTAAACAGCCTATCGTACAGGAAATCTCTGATGCAATCAATGGTGCACAGTCTGTAGTTGTAGTTGACTACCGTGGACTTACAGTTGCTCAGGATACCGAGTTACGTAAAAAGTTAAGAGCAGAAGGCATCACTTACAAAGTATACAAAAACACTTTAGTAAGCCGTGCTGTTGAAGGTACAGAATTCGAATCTTTAAGAGAAGTTCTTGAAGGACCAAGCGCATTCGCAATCTCAACAGAAGATGCAACAGCTCCAGCAAGAGTACTTGCTGAATTTGCTAAGAAAGCTCCTAAGTTAGAAATCAAAGCTGGTGTAGTAGAAGGAACATACTTCGATGCAGAAGGCATGAAAGAAATCTCTTCTATTCCAGGCAGAGACGTATTACTTGGAAGATTACTTGGTAGCATGCAGTCACCTATCGCAAATCTTGCACGCGTTCTTAATCAGATCGCAGAAAATGGTGGTGCATCAAGTGCAGCTGTAGAAACAGCAGCAGAAGAAGTAGCTGAAGCTCCAGTAGAAGCTCCAGCAGAAGAAACAGCAGAATAATTTAAAAATATATTATTATATGGAGGAAAATAATAATGGCAAAATTAACAACAGCAGAATTTATTGAAGCTATCAAAGAATTAAGCGTATTAGAATTAAACGAATTAGTAAAAGCTTGTGAAGAAGAATTTGGCGTATCAGCAGCAGCTGGCGTAGTAGTTGCAGCAGCAGGCCCTGCAGAAGCAGTAGAAGAAAAGACAGAATTTGACGTAGAATTAACAGAAGGTTCTGGTGTACCAGTAATCAAAGCTGTACGTGAAATCACAGGTCTTGGTCTTAAAGAAGCTAAAGATGCAGTTACAGCAGCTCCAAAGATCATCAAAGAAGGTGTTAGCAAAGCAGAAGCAGAAGCTATCAAAAAACAGCTTGAAGAAGCAGGCGCTAAAGTTACAATTAAATAATCTAACTTTAAGCTACAAGACGTATGAAAACAAGAAAGAAGTCAGAGCGAATTTATTCGCATCTGGCTTCTTTTTTGTTTTTATAGGGCGATAGCCCGTATAGCGAGGGGGATTTGCTCCCGAGTGATGTTTCTTGAAGTTTTCTTTTATAAAGGAACAAGCAAGAAATGCAAGTGTTTTCAAAGTGTATATGCAAGGTAAAAGAGTTCGATTGTTATGAAGCAGACCGTCAAAAAGCGTCGGCACTTAGTGAGCAGTGATGTAAATCGCTGCGAGCTTAGTACCGCTACGTTTTTTGTTCGAGCGAAAGCGTGTCTGTGAATAACAATCGAACTCTTTTGTCTTGAAGAAAAAAATTAAAATAACACTTGCATTTCCCAATGGCTTGTGCTATCCTATATGTTGCATTATTATGGTACACTAGAGTTTAGTGTGGGGTCATATCCCCACAAACCCTTGAAAACCCTTGGTTTTCACCGGTTTTAGTGTCTCCACAATATGTTGCGTATGGGAAACATTTTCCAACACAATATAGTCCAAATAACAGTTCAGAACTGCCTTTCGGCAGGGCTGGAGGTCAGCTCTGAACTGTTATAAAAATAAACAACGAGAGGTGAAGTCAATGGAGAAAAACAGAATACGTCCAGTGAAAGCTGGAAAAGGCATGCGTATGAGTTACTCGAGACAAAAAGAGGTTCTTCAGATGCCAAACCTGATTGAGGTCCAGAAGGATTCTTATCAGTGGTTTTTAGACGAAGGTTTAAAAGAAGCATTTGCGGATATCTCTCCAATCGCTGACTACAGCGGTCATCTTAGCTTGGAATTCGTAGATTTTACTTTGTGCGAAGACGACGTAAAGTATACAATTCCAGAGTGTAAGGAAAGAGATGCTACTTATGCGGCACCATTGAAAGTGAAGGTAAGACTTCACAACAAAGAGACGGATGAAATCAACGAACATGAAATTTTCATGGGCGATCTGCCACTTATGACTGAGACTGGTACATTCGTAATTAACGGCGCAGAACGAGTAATCGTTAGCCAGTTAGTTCGTTCACCAGGTATTTATTATGATATTACTCATGACAAAATTGGTAAAACTCTGTACGCAAGTACAGTAATTCCAAACCGTGGTGCATGGTTAGAATATGAGACTGATTCAAATGATGTTTTCAGTGTAAGAGTAGATAGAACACGTAAAGTACCTATTACAGTATTACTTCGTGCTATGGGTGTTGGTACAAACCAGCAGATTATTGATATGTTTGGTGAAGAACCAAAGATTCTTGCTTCTTTTGCAAAGGACCCATCTATCACTGAAAAAGAACCACAGGGTAGCTTTGAAGCAGGTTTATTAGAGCTGTACAAAAAGATTCGTCCAGGCGAACCGCTTTCTGTAGAAAGCGCAGAAAGCCTTATTACAGCTATGTTCTTTGATGCTAGAAGATACGATCTTGCAAAAGTAGGTCGTTACAAATTCAATAAGAAATTAGCATTAAGAAATCGTATCAACGGACATGTTATCGCAGAAGATGTGCTCGATCCTTCTACAGGTGAGGTGATTGCAGAGGCAGGTACCACTGCAACCAGAGAATTAGCAGATCAGATTCAGAACGCTGCAGTTCCATTTGTATGGATCCAGACAGAGTCTCGTAATGTGAAAGTTCTTTCTTCTATGATGGTAGACTTACAGGCTTGGATTCCAGAAATCGAAGATCCTAAGGCTCTTGGCGTGACAGAGCTCGTGTTCTACCCTGTGCTTGCACAGATTATGGAAGAGTACGAAACATTAGAAGATCGTGTAGAAGCAATCAAGCGTGAAATCAAAGACTTGATTCCAATGCATATTACAAAGGAAGATATCTTCGCATCTATCAACTATAATATGCACTTAGAATGGGGTATCGGACAGGATGACGATATCGACCACTTAGGAAACAGACGTATCCGTGCGGTAGGTGAATTATTACAGAATCAGTATCGTATCGGTTTATCTAGATTAGAAAGAGTTGTTCGTGAAAGAATGACCACACAGGACTTAGAAGGAATTTCTCCTCAGAGTCTTATCAATATCAAACCTGTAACTGCAGCTGTAAAAGAATTCTTTGGTTCTTCACAGTTATCACAGTTTATGGATCAGAACAACCCACTTGGTGAGTTGACACATAAGAGACGTTTGTCTGCATTAGGACCTGGTGGTCTTTCTAGAGACCGTGCTGGATTCGAAGTTCGAGACGTACACTACAGCCACTATGGACGTATGTGTCCTATCGAAACTCCTGAAGGTCCAAACATCGGTCTTATCAACTCATTGGCTTGTTATGCACGTATCAATGAATATGGTTTCGTAGAAGCACCATATCGTAAGATTGATAAATCAGACGCACTCAATCCACGTGTTACAGATGAAGTTGTTTACATGACAGCTGACGAAGAAGATAACTACCATGTAGCACAGGCGAACGAAAAGTTAGACGAAAATGGTCACTTTGTTCGTAATTCTGTATCTGGTCGTTACCTTGATGAAACACAGGAATATGACAAGACTGCATTTGACTATATGGACGTATCACCTAAGATGGTGTTCTCTGTAGCTACAGCGCTTATTCCATTCCTTCAGAACGACGACGCGAACCGTGCGCTCATGGGTTCTAACATGCAGCGTCAGGCAGTGCCACTTCTTACAACAGAAGCTCCTGTTGTAGGTACCGGTATGGAAACAAAAGCAGCTGTTGACTCAGGTGTTTGTGTAGTTGCAAAAGCTGCTGGTGTAGTTGAATCAGCAGAATCAAACCGTATCATTGTTAGAGAAGAAGATGGAAACAAGAGAACTTATAACCTTACAAAATTCTCTCGTTCAAACCAGTCAAACTGTTACAATCAGAGACCTATCGTATTCAAAGGTCAGAAGATTGAAGCTGGCGAAGTAATCGCAGATGGTCCATCTACTTCAAACGGAGAATTAGCACTTGGTAAGAACCCACTCATCGGCTTCATGACATGGGAAGGTTATAACTACGAAGATGCTGTTCTTCTTAGCGAAAGATTAGTAGAATACGATGTTTATACATCAATTCATATTGAAGAATACGAAGTAGAAGCTCGTGACACCAAACTTGGACCAGAAGAAATCACACGCGATGTTCCTGGTGTAGGTGATGATGCATTAAAAGACCTTGATGAAAGAGGTATTATCCGCATCGGTGCAGAGGTTCGTGCTGGAGATATCCTTGTAGGTAAAGTAACTCCAAAGGGCGAAACTGAGCTTACAGCAGAAGAAAGATTACTCCGTGCAATCTTCGGTGAAAAAGCACGTGAAGTACGTGATACTTCACTCAAAGTACCACATGGTGCATATGGTATTGTCGTGGATGCAAAGGTATTTACAAGAGAAAACGGTGATGAATTATCACCAGGCGTAAACGAGTCCGTTCGTATTTATATCGCACAGAAACGTAAGATTTCTGTTGGTGATAAGATGGCTGGTCGTCATGGTAACAAGGGTGTAGTTTCCCGCGTATTACCAGTAGAAGATATGCCATTCCTTCCAAATGGACGTCCACTTGATATTGTATTAAATCCACTTGGTGTACCTTCCCGTATGAATATCGGTCAGGTATTGGAAATCCACTTAAGCCTTGCTGCAAAAGCACTTGGCATTAATATCGAAACTCCAGTATTTGATGGTGCACGAGAAATTGATATTCAGGATACTTTGGAACTTGCAAATGACTATGTAAATATGCCATTTGATAAAGAAGAAGCAGTTAACAGAGAAGAAAACTTCTATGATAAATACGTAGATGTTTTACGCGAAGACGTAATGAGCTACTTGTCTGAAAACAGAGACCACAGAGCACTCTGGAAAGGTGTTCCAATCTCTCGTGACGGTAAAGTTCAGCTTCGTGATGGTAGAACAGGTGAAGCATTTGATGGCCGCGTAACCATCGGACACATGCACTACTTGAAACTCCACCACTTAGTAGACGATAAGATTCATGCTCGTTCAACAGGTCCTTACTCACTCGTTACACAGCAGCCTCTGGGTGGTAAAGCTCAGTTCGGTGGACAGCGTTTCGGTGAAATGGAAGTTTGGGCATTAGAAGCTTATGGTGCTGCTTACACATTACAGGAAATCTTGACTGTAAAATCAGATGACGTGGTTGGTCGTGTTAAGACATATGAAGCAATTATCAAGGGTGATAACATCCCTGAACCAGGAATTCCTGAATCATTCAAGGTTCTCTTAAAAGAACTTCAGTCTCTCGGTCTTGATGTTAAGGTTCTTGACGAAGACAGAAATGAAGTAGAACTGATTGAAACCAGCGAATATGGTAACACAGATATTAATTCCGTTATCGGAAATGACAAAGACTTCCGTTATAACAATGACGAAGACTTTGCGCAGCACGGATTCACAAAACAGGAATTCGATGCAGAAAATGAAGAATTAGTAAACGTTGAAGAAGAATCTTATGAAGACTCTTACGAGGAAGAAGATTACTACGGCGATTTTGATGATTCATTTGATGAAGAATAATTAGGAGGGAGTGCCAGAAATGCCAGAAAACATGAATGAAACAAATCAGGCAATGCTGTTCGATGCCATTCAGATCGGACTTGCATCCCCAGAAAAGATTAGAGATTGGTCTTATGGCGAAGTAAAGAAGCCAGAAACCATCAACTATAGAACATTAAAGCCAGAAAAAGATGGTTTGTTCTGTGAAAAGATCTTTGGACCACAGAAAGACTGGGAATGTCACTGTGGAAAATATAAGAAAATCCGTTATAAAGGTGTTGTCTGCGATCGTTGTGGCGTAGAAATTACAAAGTCAAGTGTTCGTAGAGAACGTATGGGACACATCGAGCTTGCTGCTCCTGTTTCCCATATCTGGTACTTCAAGGGTATCCCATCTCGTATGGGTCTTATCCTTGACTTATCACCAAGAGTACTTGAAAGAGTATTATACTTTGCATCTTATATCGTATTAGATGCTGGAGATACTTCTTTAGCTTACAAACAGGTTCTTTCTGAAAATGAATATCAGGACGCAAGAGAACAGTACGGAAATGCTTTCCGTGTTGGTATGGGTGCAGAAGCAATCCATGAACTCTTGGCTGCGATTGATTTAGAGAAAGATTCTGCAGATTTAAAAGAAGAACTTGAAAATGCAACAGGACAGAAACGTGCTCGTATTATCAAACGTCTCGAAGTTGTAGAAGCCTTCCGCGAATCTGGAAACAAACCAGAATGGATGGTAATGACTGTTATCCCAGTAATTCCTCCAGATTTGCGTCCAATGGTACAGTTAGATGGTGGACGTTTTGCAACATCTGACTTAAATGATTTATATAGAAGAATCATTAACCGTAACAACCGTTTACGCAGATTATTAGATTTAGGTGCTCCAGACATCATCGTTCGTAACGAAAAACGTATGCTTCAGGAAGCTGTTGACGCGTTAATCGATAATGGCCGTCGTGGACGTCCAGTAACAGGACCTGGTAACAGAGCATTAAAATCCTTATCTGATATGTTAAAAGGTAAGGGCGGACGTTTCCGTCAGAACTTACTTGGTAAGCGAGTTGACTACTCAGGTCGTTCCGTTATCTGTGTAGAACCAAAACTTAAGATTTATCAGTGTGGTCTTCCAAAAGAAATGGCTATTGAATTATTCAAACCTTTCGTTATGAAAGAATTAGCCGCAAATGGTACTGCACACAACATTAAGAGTGCTAAGAAGATGGTAGAAAGACTCGAGCCACAGGTTTGGGACGTTCTCGAAGAAGTAATTAAAGAGCATCCAGTTATGTTAAACCGTGCTCCTACACTTCACAGACTTGGTATCCAGGCATTCGAACCAGTATTGGTAGAAGGTAAGGCTATCAAGTTACATCCGCTTGTATGTACCGCGTTCAACGCCGACTTCGACGGCGACCAGATGGCCGT
>JAGBEZ010000163.1 GCA_017936725.1 Agathobacter sp. | reverse complement strand
CCTGTTCCTGCAGGTTCGCCACTTCCAGTAGTTCCACCAGTTCCTACATTTTCACCATTACCAGTTTGCTCTTCAGTGCCAGCAGATTCTTCGGTGCCAGCAGATTCTTCCGTCCCAAAAGTTTCTTCGGTGCCAGCAGATTCTTCGGTTCCGAAAACTTCCTCGGTTCCAGCACTATCTTCGGTATTCTTATCACCATTGATTCCAAGATTATCCTCTGAATTGTTTTCCTGCATTCCAGATACAATCTGTGAATCACCATCACCTTTTAGATAATGACCTAAGAACAAACCACCGGCTGTGAGTAGCAGTACCCCACAGATACATGCCGCAAAAATTTTCCATGTACCTCTTACAAACAGATAGTGCTTTTCCAACGCCTTTTTCAATAAATCTGCTGAAGCATATCTTTTCTTTCGATCAATCTCTACACACTTTTGTATGATTTTTGTCAGGCTGCCTTGATAGGTTACCGTTCGCTCATGATTTAGACCTGTGCCTGCTAACATTTCATGCATCGTTACACCAAGGGAATAGATATCGGTTCTAGGATCCGACTGACCAAAGCCGTAATGTTCTGGTGCAGCGTACTCATAAGTACCCATCAACTTGGTATTTTTATAAGCGCCATCCTTATAGATTCGGGAGATATCGAAATCAAATAGTTTGACACTTCCATCCTCTTTTATCATGATATTCGATGTTTTAATATCATTATGAATGACTTGGGGATTGTGATGATGTAATACGTCTAAGCCTTTACATAAATCTATCATAATCCGGGTGGTCTCTTTTTCAGAGAAAGGGCCTTTTTCTTCCAGAATCTCTGCAAGTGTTTTCCCTGGAAGATATTCTTCAAGCACATATGTATTCCCGTCTTCATAGGTACAATCGTATATCACTGCGACGTTCGGATGTCTTACTTCCATTATTGCCTGATATACCTCTAACAGATTACGATTTTTACAGATCTTAAAGATACATGGTCCCTGGCAACCTTCATAAAAGACCAGACTGATTTTTGTTTTTTCGTTTTCTTTGATGTCACGAATATGCTTTATTTGTGACATGATAAATTCATATCTAAGTTCTGCCATAGTTTACTCTTTATCCAATAGTTTGATTTTAGAATGGTATTCTTTTAACAATTCGTCTATTTTTTCAACTTCTTTTTTATTCTCTATTCCAAATATGATAATTGCATCCTCTTTATTTTTCGGGTCAAGCGGACAATAACCAGAAAGTTTCAAAAGATCGTTCGTTTCACTTTGTGTTATTTTTAGCCCAAAAGCAATCTTTAAAACGGTTTCTTTGCTTGGATTTCTTGTACCGTTTAAGAGGCTGTAAAACTGAGATTTTGAAACCGCAATTTGCAGCTGCAAAGAAGATGCTGTCATTTCATATCTCGCACATAATCTAAGTACATTATCGCCAAAACTTTCTCTGCGAATTTCAGCATCATTGCACTTTAAAAACTCCGCAAATTCTTTTGTACTTTTCGCCTGTTCTAACTCATTGATAAGCTCTGTCGTATTTTTGCTCATTATTTTTCAACCGTATAAATTGCTATTGTCCTTTCCTCCAAATCATATGAAACTCGAATACTACTCTTAAGCAAACTGCGTGTATTGACGTAGGAAGCACTATAATCCGCAACTGTTCCCTGTGAAAGCATATCTATCATTTTAAATATTGCCGAATCATGTCCAGTAAACGCAAATCCGCCTTCTGGAATCACAATCTCAAATAATTTATGTCCAATACCACCAGCGGCATAGTCTTCTGCAAAGCCATCCAAAATCGAGATTGCAGGATTGCTTCGATAATCTGCATAACATGGATGCGCATAATAGTTGGTTTCACCTGGATCCCCGTAGCCAGTGGCAGGCCAAAGCACCGCATAAGCGATTCTGCCCTCGCTATCCACGACTACATAATATCTCCAGTTATTTCCAATCCAGTCAACCGTACCTATGGAAGCATCTGTAACCCATTTTAGTTTTGTGCCGGCTTCTGTCCATAATGCAATCGCATCTGCTCCGGCATCACAATCTATCGTACTGAAATTCACGCTTGTTGGTGCATCTGGATTTGCCTCTATCTCACGTGTTTCGATATGAAGTGTTTTCTTAGATGGGTCATAGATAAATGTGCAGGTGCCAGCAGCGGTACCATCGTAAACTAATTTTTTCCCATCTGGACTATAAAAGCCACCCTTCCATGTAGAAGTGGTAGATGCACTGAAATCCCCAGTTATCTGCGTGTTTTCGGTAGTAAGTCTTACACCTTTATAGGAAAACTCAATATTATTTCCATAATTAAAATTATAAGATGTGGTGTACACACCCTTTGCTTCGTCATATTCCGCTGTAGCATCAAAGGTTCCGCTATACTCAAGACCTAGATTATTTCCTTCTTCTACACAGGAAATCGTCGTAAAATCAAAATTCTCCTCGAGGCAATAGATATAGGTTTCGCGTGGCATATCATTATTGATAAATATGGTAGAAAATCCTGTTTGAGGTCCAAAACCTAACACAATGCCATCCATTTCCACCTGGAAATTAAGTACGTGTGCATGTCCACATAGAAAAGCTTTTGTGCTTCCTTTTTCCTTCATCACAGAGAAGAAACCTGTATTTGTATTCGTAGGTCCTTCGTTTTTTAAATCCTCAATGCCGTCCTCCGATAATTCCTGCTCAATTACAAATCTAGCACCATTCTTCGCTAGTGCTGCTTTGTATCCTGTCTGAAATTCTGGAAGTGCAATATGGCCAAAGACTACGGATGGAATCGTTCCTTCACCTTCATAAAGAGCATCTAACCTGTCAATTTCTTCCTTATACCACGCAATCTGAGTTTCCGTGATGGAATCATAAGAATTAATCTCTCTGTTATAAGTTCCAGTATCGATAGAGATAATTGCTCCCACGAGTTTCGTTCCGTCACTATTTAGCACGGAGATAGAAAAATTGCCATAACGATTGTTTTCCTCTTCTACATAACCAGTGTTATATAAAAGATACTCTGCATCGCAGGAATCTAGGTATTTCGAATAGGATTCTTTGTTATATCCATCTTCTTCCCCCTCCGCATCATGATTTCCAAACACAAAGGTCCATGGTATCTTATAGCTTTCCATAAGTTCCACAAATTCCCCTAGCTTTTCCACACCTGATGTCATGACAATATCGCCCGTACAAACAATCAGGTCTGGCTTTTGCGTATCAACTACATACTGCATGTAGGCTTTGGTTCTTTCTGGTCTGTTATTGTGATAGCCACGTCCTACTACACCAAAATGTATATCTGTAAAATGTGCGATTCGGATAGGTCTATCCGAAGGCATACGCACTGCAAGTCCATTTTCTACCTTTATCGCATTTGCTCTGGTTAATAAAGAATTTTTCATATATATTTTCCTTCTTTTCTTTAAATTTTGATATTATTATAAATCGAAAAATCTCGTAATAAAAGGCTTTTTTAAGCAATCTTTTGTGACAATATAAAAACAAGATAAAAATTTGTAAAACCTGCTAAATTTTATGTCCTTAAAATCTTGCAGGTTTCACAAAGATTTTTTCAATTTTTGCATTTTTCTTGCCTAATCGAACTCTCCACTGTATGATAAACGCAAGCAGACAAATGATACAACTGCTCTGCACTATATACGAACTTTTCATTACACGATATGTGTATTTTCCCACATGATTCTAGGTGCAGCCTCCAGCCTTGTATCATGTTCTTAATTGAAATCAGCTCCAGCTCGGAGAAGTATTCCAATTAGAAATTATTATATTACATACGAAATAAAATTTGCCCAAAGCATGGTCTGCTAATTCTTTTTCGTATACTTTGTGTAGAGGAGTTTCTATCGTGATGCCTTGGCAATAGAAAGGAACACATGGAAAAACCAACAAAAAACCAAACACCAAATCAAGCAGAGGATAGTGCTCTGAAAGTGCTGCATGATTATTTTGCTGATGTGCTGCTCCCCTACTGGAACATCCCTGGCGAAGTCGATCATTCCGTACCAACCGAGAGCGTTCATTTGGAACTACGAAAACAATATCAGGATATTAATTTCCTTATGAAAGATGGTTCCCTGGTGCATTTTGAATTTCAAAGTACAAACAATACTTCACTGGAGAATTTAAGACGTTTTCGAACCTATGAAGCATTTCTCTGCATGAAACACAAAACCGATGTCTACACTTATGTATTGTTTTCTGGTGGAATCGAACACCCCATGACCGAATTTACCAGCGGAATCAATACCTATCGTGTACATCCTATCATTATGAAAGGAAAACTCGCAGAAGATGTCTTTCAAAACATCGAAGATAAACTTGAGATGGGAATCTCGCTAACGGAAAACGATTTGGTTCCACTCACCCTGTGTCCACTCATGGGTGGAGAGATTCCGATAAAGAAACGTTTTCATAAGGCCTTTGAAATCGTTCGTGATGCAAGTGACTCTATCCCAAATCTCAATATTATCGAAGCGGTACTTTATACTATGGCAACGAAATTTTTAACAGCAGAAGAATTAAATAATTTAAAGGAGGGCATCAAGATGACAGAACTTGGAACAATAATTTATAATGATGGTGTAACGCAGGGGATTACGCAAGGAATTGAAAAAGAAGCGCTTGAAAATGCAAAGAATCTTCTCCTGAATGGGGTATCTTTTCAACTTGTTCGAGATTCCATTAAGTCACTTTCTGATGAAACTCTACAAAGAATCTATGATGAAGTAATCGTTCAAAAGATATAACCATCTAAATTAACCTCACTCCATCAGTTTACTTTTCAAACCATAATAATGCCGACGAAGCGGTCTAACAAACCAATTCGTCGGTATTATATTGGATAAATTTAAATATTACTCTATCGATTTTAGTGCTTCTACCGGGTCAATCTTATCCAGTGATTTGTCTGTTATCTTGTTTACTACAAAGGCAAAGATAATCGCAATAACCGCAGCATACAGATAACTAATCGGTGCCAGATAATCCGCGAAATAAATCGCTGGCATTTTAAGAATCGACATCAGCCAGATTCCAAAAATCTTGCCAAGCGGCATTCCCAAAAGAATACCTAAGGTGGTCAAAATCAATGTTTCTTTATTTACATAAAGATGCACTTCGCGATCAAAGAAACCTAATACCTTAATCGTAGCCAATTCACGTTCACGCTCAGAAATATTTGTTGTAGACAATGTAAACAATACAACAAACGCAAGCGCCGCCGCCAATATGATAATAATCGTAACTACCAGATTAATGATTCGGAATACCGAGTCAAAGTTTGCTACAAAGCCTTCAATGGAAACCGCTGACAAAATACCATCTTTCGAAGCCAGGTCTTTTGCATATTCCTCATGACTTCCTACATTACTATTTAGCATAACATACGCACCATTCGCCTCATAGTCATCATACAGTTCATTGTAGGTATTCTCTGTCATATAAATGCAGTTGCCAAGATAGCTCATTACAATCTGCGAAATCTCTACTTCCGCATTTTCCAGATTCATATTCTGTATGGTTATCGTATCGCCTTCGTCATAGCCTTGCACTTCTGCTACGTTAATAGTGCTTAAAACCATACCATCTTCCAAAAGGACCTTATTGTCATCTCTATCGATTAAGTTAATATATCCTCTCAAAGAAGCATCCTCTGGAACAACAACTAACTGAACACTTTCTTCTCGTCCATCTTCATTGATTACCTTCACATTTGTAATCATCGGATTGATATACGCACGTACACTGTTATCGTCCAGATATTCCGTTAATTTTTCGTTATCATCGGATACGAGCATAATATCAAAATTAAAGGTCGTCTCATACTGCAGTGGCATAAGTCCCATTACAGTATCCTTGATCGTAAAGCCCGCTAGCAAAATAGAGGTGCAGCCCGCAATACCAAACAGGGTCATAAATAAACGTTTTTTGTAGCGGAACATATTTCTCGCGGTTACTTTATTTAAGAAAGACAATCTACTCCAAATTGGAGTTACACGTTCTAACAATACACGCGAACCGTTCTTTGGTGCCTTTGGACGCATCAAGGTCGCAGGCATGCTCGAAAGCTCAGAATTACATGAAATCATTGCCGAACCAACGATTGCAAGGATAAACAGTATAATGCCCCCAATACCATATAATGCGTTAAACGACAAGGTGTACTCGGTAAACTGATACATAACACCAAATACTGGGAATATAACTGCTGGCAGTACAATAAATCCTAAAACAAGTCCTAGAATTCCACCTACAATACATGCCAATAAGGCATAAATCAAATACTTGCGACGTATCTCTTTATCCGTAAAACCAAGTGCTTTATATGTACCGATTAAGCCTCTATCCTCTTCTACCATTCGCGAAATCGTCGTCAAACTAATCAAAATCGCAACTGTAAGGAATAAAATTGGAAAAGCATTTCCAATGGACTCAATACACTGTGCATCCGTCTTAACGTTCGAATATCCACTCAGTGCAGTTCTGGTAGAAATATACCATGCGGTCATTTTTAAATCTTTGATTTCCTGCCTTGCCTCTTCAATTTTATCCAAAGCCTCTTCTTTGCGATCTAAAAATTCTTTGACGCCATCTTCATACTGCTGCTTGCCATCTTCGAACTCTGCCTGACCTTCTTCTAATTCTATTTTTCCTTCATTGATCTCTTCATAGGCTTTTGTAAGTTCTTCCCAGCCTTCTTCCAACTGCTCCCAGCCTTCATCTACGTCTGCTCTGGCTTTATCATATTCTGCCTGACCTTTCTCTAACTCGGTACGCCCCTGTTCTAAGTCGTCTTCCATGTCTTTTAACTCGGTCTGGCTCTTTTCTAGTTCTTTGCGGCCATCTTCAAGTTCCTGACGTTTTTGGGATAATTCCTTGCGACTTTCTTCTAGTTCAAGACGCGCTTTATCCAATTCCTCATACGCCTTTTTCTCTTGCTCGTCGATATTCGCCAATCTCTTCTCTTCTTCTGCAAGCTGGTTTTGAAGCGTTTCTAATTCTTCTTTGGAGACTTCATACGTTTTCTTTGCTTCTATCAACTGTAACTCTTGTTCTTCTGTCCATAAACTTCCGAAAACCTCTTTTTGTTTCTCGTAGGAATGAACCGTCGCTTCTTTTAGAGAAACCTCAATCTGCTTTCCCGTAATCTGAGCTTTTAGAGTAGCAATTTCCATCTCGACTGCTTTGCGCATTGCATCATATGTCTGTGGAATGTTTTCTTCACTCTCCTCGAGTGCTTTTTCCGCATCTGCAAGCTTTGCTTCTAGTTTTTCCAATTCCACTGCTAAATCATCTAGCTGTGCCTTTGTTTCCTCTAAAACTTTGCCGCCCTCTTCTACGAGCACTTCTCCCAGCTCAAGCTCCGTTTTTCCAGCTGCTAATTCTTCTTTCGCAGAACTTAACTCACGTTCCGCCTTTTCCAATTCGCGCTCCGCTTTTTCAAGTTCTCGCTCTGCTTTTACCAATTCCTTTTCACCTTCGAGGAGTGCATCTGCTCCTTCCAAAAGTTCGGACCAGCCATCCTCGATTTCCACTTTCGCATCCAGGATTTCCTGCTCTGCATCATTTAGTTTATCACTGACTTCTTTCTCCGCATCGTCTACCTTTTCCAAGGCTTCGCCAGTTACCTCGTCATATCGCGCCTGCTCGCGGTCTGCTTTTATCTCTTCTTCTAAGATAGTAACAATTTCATCCACCCTCGCCTCATACTCATCAGAATAGCAACGCAATTCATCCGTACCATCCAATGTGATATATGCAGCAGTAAAAATGTCATGTGAAACCGCTTTTGGAAGCACAAAGAACGTATAGTCCGTCGTATTGTTTGCACGGAATGCAACCGCACCTTCTTGACTGTTTACATCCGTGGCATCAATTACAACACCCACTATCGTATACTCGGTAACTAAGAAGTTTGGTGCTTCCACCTCTTCTTCTACTTTGATTTCGATATCCTCTTCCTCAAAAGTGGTTTCATTTTTCGATTCGTACTCGTTTTCTAATTCTAATTGAAAACGATCCTCTACAGCATCATTTTCTGTATCATCCGAAGATTCATTTTCCGCATCCTGACTTTCTTCGTCGGCTAACTCATCCTCGTCTATTTTTTCTTCAATGACCAGCGTATCTCCCACCTTTGCGCCGGATTCATTGATATACTTCTGGGTAACCACGATTTCATCCGGACGAAGTGGCATCTTCCCTTCTAGCACATATGGT
>JAGBEZ010000162.1 GCA_017936725.1 Agathobacter sp. | reverse complement strand
ATATAGTTTTCCTTCCGTGGCTGTTTCCATCTGATGCAATGCCTTTTCTGCAAAGCTTGCACCGTCTTCTGCCATGGAGATTTCTGCCAATTCTTCATTGTCTAAGCCCACGATTGCAGATTTTAAAACTGCTGCCATCGGAATATCCTGATATGGATTATCTAATATTTTTAAGAAACTCAGCACGGTCTGTACCTCTGTCGCTGAAAAATACCCAGTAGACGTAGAAATATGCGCCGGAATACCGCAATCCTCCAGCACACTGGCAAAGTCATCGCCCCACCCTGTCAAGCTGCGCAGCAGAATCACAATATCGCTGTTTCGAAGTGGGCGAAGCTGCCCAGTGGCTTTGTCTGTAATCTGCATCGTTTCTTTTAATTCATGAATGCGCTGTGCAATCATGCGCGCCTCTAATTGTCGCTTGCTAAGTTCTTCATTGGCGAGGCCAGAAAAAGCAGTGTCCTGCTCGCCATCTGTCTCATACAAAAGCACCTCTGCTTTCATATCATCAGCATCTGCATAACCGGCACCATAATAAAGCGCCGCATCCGCATCATATGCTACATTTCCAAGGTCCGTTGCCATGATTTTATAAAAGACATCATTCGTAAAATCAAGCACCTCATTTCGACTTCGGAAATTTTTGTGCAAATCTATTCGCTGCTTCTTACTATCTTCTAAATCATACGTCGCAAACTTTTCCATAAAAAGCTCTGGACGTGCCAGACGGAAACGATAAATGCTCTGCTTTACGTCTCCTACCATAAACATATTATATTCGCCGAGAGACTCGCGTGAAATGGCACGCATAATCTCTTCCTGTACCTGGTTGCTATCCTGATACTCGTCGATCATGATTTCTTCAAACTGTTCCTTAAACTCCATAGAACATAAACGCTGCTCTTTGGTCTTTTCGTCTACCAAAATACGCAGTGCCGCATGCTCCACATCTGAAAAATCCATAATGTGCTTTTGGCGTTTCTTTTCTTCCAATGCCTCCATATAAAGCAGTGTAAGTCGGATCACTTCTGTGGCAATCGGGCGCATACGATGGAGCTGCTCCACCAAATCTTCTACCGACATTGCAAAGTAACGTTCGTACAGCTCTTTAATCTCTTTTTTGATGTTATTTCTACCACTAGAAACTGCTTCTTTCTTTTCTGCACTGCCTTCGTATCCGCGAATGGCAGTAAGGCTTCCCATAGATGCGATGATCTTTTCGCAGAAATCCCCTAGGGTTTCATAGTCCGCTATCTCATCTACTCCTTCAAATGCCTCTAAATCGTTCAAAAGATTCTGTGCATATTTTTCCAATCCTGGTTCGGAAAGTGCCATTTGACGAAATACTTCCAGGCGTGCAGGCATTTCTTGTAAAAGTGTTTTTACATAGGAGAAAATCCCCTGCATCAGTTCGGTTTCTAATAATTCTTCTTTTATTTTTGCCATATAAGGCTGGATTAAGGACTGTACCCATTCTTTTGGCCATGGATTACTGGTCGACTGGGTATATATTTTCGAAATCATTTCTTTGACCGCTTTGTTACTGCGTTTGTCGGAATAGGCATCTACAAGCGCAAGAAAATGGTCTTCCATAGGAGCACCATTCTCAAACACCTGACTATGGCGTGCGTACTCCTGCTCAAAAACAGTATTTAACACATCCTGCTCTAAGAGTTTTACTTCCCCCTGGTCAGCAATGCGGAAATTCGGCTCTAATCCGATTTCCTCGAAATGATTACGCACCACAAAAAGACAGAAACTATCAATCGTAGTAATCTGTGCATTGTGTAAAAGTGTCTGCTGTTTTCTTAAGTTTTCATCCTCTGGATGTTCTTCGAGGAGTTTTTCGATGGCATTGCCGATACGTTCTCGCATTTCTGCCGCCGCTGCCTTGGTAAAAGTCACTACCAAAAGCCTGTCGATATCCACAGGATTGGTTTCATCTGTAATTTTCTTTATAATTCGCTCTACCAAAACCGCTGTTTTTCCAGAACCTGCTGCTGCAGACACCAGAATGTTTCGATCACGAAGGTCAATGACATTTTGCTGTTCCTTAGTCCACTTCATGGCAATTTCCTTTTGCTCTCGAAATCGCATTGTCCGATTCCATTCGTTCCAATATTTCTCTCTTATCCAGTTTCCTTGGTTTTCGTTCCTGATATCCTTCTATTTTCCTATCAAAGCCACATATCGCCTTATACGGGCAATAATCGCAGCTCGATGTCTGTCCTTCTACAAAAGGAGATACCTCTACCGTCCCTTCGTAAATCGCATTTCCCATATTTACAATACAGTGATTTACATATTCCGATAAAACGCCAAATTCCTCTGCGCTTGCGACCGAAGAGCGTGCAGATAACTCACCGTTTTTCTTGATTTCTACAGGAATCACATCTGATTTTTGCTCAAATGCGTCATCCATCGCACGGTATACAGCTTCTTCTTTATTTACTAAACCATCTGGCTTTAATTCTTTTAAAATCGCTTCTTGTATCTCTTCTTCGCTTACCTCACCAGTTATCTCTATCACAGGATCATCGATGTGATAATAAAAGAGTCCGCCTGGTACAATTTCCTTTTGTGCATGTTTTTTCTTTTCCAGCTCCATCGCAGCATTCATATATACAACCAGCTGTAACTGCATCCCATGGTAAAGTTTAATCAAATCAAACTTTGTACTTCCTGATTTATAGTCAATCACCTTTACGTACATGCGATTGTCATCAATACAGGTGTCCAGACGGTCAATGCGTCCACGAAGTCGGATGTGGTTTTCCTGCTCCAAATCAAACGTAAGCGCATCCAGATGATCCGCTTTCGAAAAGGCTACCTCAAACTCGTTTGGTACAAATCTGCCCTTTCGCACCTGTGTCGTAAGTGCCCAAATCGTCTGTTTAAAAATGTGACCCATGCGGCCTGCCATATGTGCATTTTCTGCTGTTGCATAGATGCTGAGGTTTGGATATGACAAAATCGCTTCCTCCATGGAAGTTTCCGCAAAATGTTCCCTTATCTCATCTGGCACCGTAAACCAATCGTACTTAGACTCTGCTAGTTTTTTACTATATATTTCAACTGCTGTGTGATACAGATTTCCCATGTCCACACTTTCAAATCCGCTCTCTTCTCGTTCACGCAGTTTTAAACCATAGGTCAAATAATGCGAATAGGCACATCTTGCAAAACTTTCTAAACGGGTTACGCTGCCCTCGATATTCTTTCCATAGATTGCCTCTGCCACCACATGACTAATTGGATCGTGATGATACTCATAATAAAATGCATCCAAAATCGCCTTGCTGTTTTCGCGAATCTGCTCGTCTTCACTTTCCATAAAACACTTTGCTAATGCAAGCCACTGCGGGCTTCGTTTATTTGTCAGGAAGTATTCCCTTGCTGCTTTTGGTGTAGACAAATCCAATATCTGCTCTAAATCGCCCATTTCTTGCACGCTCATATCTGGAAACATACGTAAAATCGTGCGAATCAAATACGATGGACGGAGCGCTTTTCCTTCGCTATCCACTCTGCTATAGGTCAAACAGAGCTGATGGGATGGCTTTGTCATATTCAGATACAAATAAAACTTCTGAATAAAAGCCTGCTCTCTTGTTCCTGGTGCCAGGGTAATGTCTGCCGCCTCCATCGCATCTCGTTCGAACTGCGATAAAATACCGCCCTGATTTACCGACTTCGGTACAATTCCATCATTTACTCCTAGGAAAAGTAATACTTTTACGTGGTTTAAACGTGTTCGCTCGATATCACCGATGGTTACGCTATCATAGCCTGGCGGTATCACCGCAACCTTCGCCGCTTCAAAGCCCGCATCCAGAATCTCGCTAAGCTCCTGTATCGATACCGTTTCCTGTCCTAAAACCTGAACACATTTTTCAAATAAATCCATCACCACACGATAGATTTGTCCGTATTCTTTTGACTTGGTCTGTTCTCCTGCTTCAAGGAGTTCTTTTTCTTTGTCGAAAAGTTTCTTTTCTACCTCTAAGCCTACCATATAGGCATAAATTGCCTGTATCATTTCTGCTATGGTCGATGTTTCAAAAAATGTAGTACGCACTGGCGCAAAGTCCGCCATGAATTTCTGACGAATCGCCTCTAAAGATTCTAAATCATACGCCTTTTCATTCTTTGGCATACGCAGCCACTTTTTACCCCACATCTTCTGCCCGCGAATCCCCGTCGCCAACAAATAATTTTCTAGGGTATCGATCTCATGCTGCTTAAATCCACAATACCCCGCACGAAGCAGACGCATCATGGCGTGATAAGAAAAATCACTTTCCACTACCTCTAAAATCGCACGTACAAACTCGATAAATGGATGGAACAGCACATCCTTTGTCGTATCTAAAAAGTATGGGATGTCATATTTGGCACAAACCTGTTCTACATAACTTTCATAGGTTTCTACATTTCCCGATACCACTGCAATATCCTTAT
>JAGBEZ010000014.1 GCA_017936725.1 Agathobacter sp. | reverse complement strand
CAGACTCTCTTTTTCCCGGAAGAAGGCGGACAAACGCCAGACAAGGGAAGTATCGATGGAAAAGAAGTCTTGGATGTGCAAATAAAAGATGATGTGATTACGCACTATCTGGCAGAGCCGATGGAAGCAGGCAGCATGGTAAAAGGAACCATTGATTGGCAGCACCGCTTCTTTAATATGCAGCAGCATAGCGGAGAACATCTTTTTTCGGGCCTTGCATATCGCAAGTATGGTTTGAAAAATGTAGGATTTCATTTGAGTAATCAAATCGTTACCATGGATTTTGATAAAGCGCTTTCGGAAGCACAGTTAAAAGAGATGGAATGGGAAATCAATGAAGCGATTGTGGCGAATGTAGAAATAAAGACCGGATATCCAACCAAAGAAGCGTTGGAAAGTATGGACTATCGAAGTAAAATCGAAATCGACGGGCCGGTGAGAATTGTTGAGATTTTAGGATATGATGTGTGTGCTTGCTGCGCACCGCATGTGCATCGCACAGGGGAAATTGGCATTTTCAAAATTCAGTCCGTGCAAAATTATAAAGGCGGTATGCGAATCAGTTTTCTTTGCGGTTTTCGTGCACTCGAGGAATATCGTAGAAAGTCCGAAATTGTATCTGAACTTTCGGGTATTCTTACCACGAATCAGGAAAATCTGGTAGACCATGTGACAAAGCTAAGGGAGCAGGTACATAGCTTGAAAGTGCAATTGTCAAATGAAAAACAGATGCGAATGGAACAAAAACTGACGGAGATACCAAGCGAGCAGAAGGATGTCATCCTATTTGAGCAGGAATTGGAAACGCCAGTTGTGCGAAATGTCGTAAATCGCCTGATGGAAGGCCACGACGGGGTATGTGGTCTTTTCGTTGGAGATGATACAGAAGGATATCAGTTTATTATCGGAAGTAAGACGGTGGATTGCAGAGAAATAGCGACAAAACTTCGTGAAAATTTGGGTGCGCGAGGTGGCGGAAAATCACAGATGATACAAGGAAGCATAGTAGCAAGCCAAGAGAGAATTGTTGCGGTTCTAAGCAAATAGTACAGATACTAGGATAATTAGAATGTAACGTGCAGTTAATGAGAGGATTTTAGAAATATGAAGATAGTTTTTTTAGATGCAAAAACGATAGGAGATGACATCGATTTATCTAGTTTTGATGCGCTGGGTGAAGTGATAAAGTATCCGTTTTCGACAGAGGAAGAAGCACGAGAACGCACGAAAGATGCGGATGTCATCGTCTTAAATAAAGTAGAAATCAATGAACGATCGATTGGAGAAGCAGAGCATTTGAAACTGGTTTGCGTGACCGCTACGGGAACCAACAATCTGGATAAAGCATATCTGGCGGAGAGAGGAATTGAGTGGAGAAATGTTGCAGGATATTCGACAGAATCCGTGGCACAGCATACGTTTGCGCTGCTGTTTTATCTCTTGGAAAAATTGCGCTATTATGATGACTATGTGAAGACAGAAAAATACGTGGGCGATGTGACCTTTACCCACTTTGCGAATGTATTTCACGAACTATCTGGTATGACCTGGGGCATTGTTGGTTTGGGAAATATCGGAAGACGCGTGGCAGAGATTGCCAGATGCTTTGGCTGTAAGGTGATTTATTATTCGACCTCTGGAAAGAATCGTAATGAGGAATACCAAAGAGTAGAGTTTGATGAACTGTTAAGTAAATCTGACATCGTGTCTGTGCATGCACCATTAGATGAGAATACGCGTAATCTATTTGATAAGTCGGCATTTGAACAGATGAAGGAAAGTGCGATTTTTATCAATGTTGGAAGAGGACCAATCGTGGTGGAACAGGATTTGGTGGACGCGTTGAACGAAGGACAGCTTGCGGCAGCAGGACTGGATGTGCTATCGGTAGAACCAATGACCGAACAAAATCCTTTGCGTTCGATGAAAGATAGTAACCGTTTGATTATTACGCCACACATCGCATGGGCGAGTGTAGAGGCAAGAACCCGTTTGATGAAAACAATTAGCGGGCAGATAAAAGAATTTTTTGATTTGTAATTTTGGAAGATAAAATGAAAGAAGTTTGGAATAAAATAACAACATTTGTTGGAAACAAATGGTTAAAAGGGATATGGACGATTCTGCTTTTTTCAGTAGGAACGTATTTTACGACCTATATGGTACAGTTCCTGCTTTTGGAGCCAGAGTTATTCGTCAAACTGTCGGATACCAAATGGGACTTAAACCGTGGCTGTGTACTCGTGGTGTATTTACTGATGCTATGTATCACCAATCGTGTGGGACTTAGCGCAATCCTTTCCCATGTGTTTTTCATGGTGCTGGCTTTTGTAAATTATTATGTATATCTGTTTCGTGAAAACGAGTTTATCTTTGCGGATATTCGTTCGATTGGAACAGGGTTAAGTGTTGCTGGAAATTATGAGTTAGAGCTAAGCGAAAGAGGCTGGCAGGTCATAGTGGCTTCGTTTCTGTTTATAGCAGTGGCGAGCCTGTTTCGCATTAAATTTGAAAAAGCGTTTGTTTTACGTGCGGTAAGTGGGTTAGCAGCAGTATATCTCTGTGTCACGATTTCAGCGGATATTGACGGCATCAACACGGAAACGTGGGAGCAAAAGGGAAGTTATCGAAATGGCTATGTGCTCAATTTTGTGCTAAGTGCCCGAGATAGTTTTGTATCTGCGCCAGAAAGCTATGATATCGAAGAAATTGTGGAATTAGAGGAAACGTATTCCGAGAAAGAGGAGAATGTACTGGGTGACACCATGACCGAGGAGCCTACGATTATCGTTGTGATGAGCGAATCGTTTGCGGATTTGAGTGTTATCGGCGAATTTGAAACGAATCAGCCTTTGACGCCGTTTATGGATTCCCTTTATGAGAATACGACCAAAGGGTATGCGCTTTCTTCGGTGTTTGGAGCAAAAACACCGAATTCCGAATGGGAGTTTATGACGGGTGGTTCCATGGCATTTTTGCCGGTAGGGTCGGTGGTGTATCAGCAGTATCTAAATGATACGCCAAGTTCTATGGTAAGTACCTTAAAAGAGGAGGGCTACACCTGTGTGGCGATGCATCCGTATTTTGAAACGGGTTGGAGCCGAAATCTGATTTATCCAAAATTAGGTTTTGATGAAACCTATTTTATAGAGCACTTTAACCAGAGCGAGCTGATACGAAAATATATTTCGGACGAAGAGATGTATCGTAAAATCATTGAACGCTATGAAAATCGCAAGGTAAATGAGAATCTGTTTATCATGTCGATAAGCATGCAGAATCATGGCGGCTATGCGACAAAGTATGGAAATTTCGAACAAAACTATTATAAGATAGGGCGTTCTTATACCGATGCTAATCAGTATTTCTCCTTGATTCGTGAAAGTGATGATGCGTTGCGAGATTTTGTGAACTATTTTGCCAGTGTGGATGAACCGGTTGAAATCGTCTTTTTTGGAGATCATCAACCGAGTTTGAATAGCAACTTTTATAAGATTTTGAATGGAAAAGGGCTGTCTGGTCTGACATTAAAGGAGTTAGAGTCTTTATATACGGTACCGTTTTTTATTTGGACCAATTATGACACGCCAGAGGAAACGGTGGAGATTACGAGTTTAAATTTCTTATCTACGATGGCATTACAGCGTGCAGGCATTGATTTGCCGCCTTATAATCAGTTTATGGCGGATTTGATGGAAGTAGTGCCAGCGATTAACGCAAGAGGATACTATTCGCTGGAAAATGACAGGTACCTCCATGTAGAGGATGCGTTAGGGAAAGAGTTGGAATGGATTAAGAAATATGAGAATCTGCAGTACAATGGTGTGTTTGATGGCAAACATAGAAGCAGTATCTTTTTCCCATATTTTGAGGATTAGGAGGCAGTAGGATGGAGAATACGAAGGCAGTCATCTTTGATTTGGATGGGACACTTCTGAATACACTGTATGATTTAACGGATTCGGTAAATTGTGCGCTGGAAAAATATGGACAGCCACAGCGAAGTATGGATGAAGTACGTGAGTTCGTAGGAAACGGGATACGTAAGCTCATGCTTTTGGCAGTGCCGGACGGAGATAAAAATCCTATGTTTGAAGAGATATTTGCGTTTTTCCGCGAGTATTATAAAACGCATTGCAATATTAAGACGGCTCCTTACGAAGACATACTTGCGCTTATGGAGGAATTAAAACAGCGCCACATCAAAATGGCGATTGTTTCAAACAAAATCGATTCCGGTGTGAAAGAGTTAAATACAATCTATTTTTCCGAATATGTAGAAGTGGCAATTGGAGAAAGAGAAGGGATTAGCAGAAAGCCAGCGCCTGATTCTGTAAAGGAAGCCCTGTGTATACTAGAGGTGGACAAGGCGCATGCAGTATATGTAGGCGACTCGGATGTAGATATCCAAACGGCAAAGAATGCAAAAGTTCGCTGTATATCCGTTACCTGGGGATTTCGCGACGAGGCTTTTTTAAAGGCGCATGGTGCAGAAATTTTGATCAATCATCCACTTGAATTACTGGATTATTTATAGAAAGGAACGCAGTCTAAAATGGCTGTAAAGAAGAAAGATATGGAAAAAAGAATTTCAGGACATACAAGACTTTTGGCACTGATTGGTTCGCCAGTAGGACATTCAGGTTCCCCAGCGATGTATAATTATAGTTTTGAAAAATTGGGATTGGACTATGCATATGTAGCGTTTGACGTAAAAGAGGATGGGGTAAAAGGTGCCCTCGAGGCCATGCGTCTTTTTAACATGCGTGGGATGAATGTCACCATGCCAGACAAGGTGGAAGCGGCTAGGTACATGGACGAGTTGTCGCCAGCGGCGCAGATTATCGGAGCAGTAAACACCATTGTCAATGAAGATGGAAAACTCATCGGACACATGACAGACGGAGAAGGCTTTGTCAACAATTTAAAGGATCACGGCGTATCTATCGTTGGGAAGAAAATGGTCGTAGCCGGTGGTGGCGGTGCGGCAACTGCGATTCAGGTGCAGTGCGCACTCGATGGTGCAAAAGAAATTACGATTTTAAATAAAAAGGATAGTTTCTTTGAGAGAACGCTTGCTACCGCGGAGAAAATCAAAGCAGCAGTACCAGAATGTATCGTAAATGTATACGATATCGATGATGCGGATAGAATGGCGAAAGAAATACAGACAGCAGACATCTTTGTCAATGCAACCATCGTAGGTATGAAGCCTATGGATGACCAGAGCATCATAAAAGATTTATCCTTGCTCCGTCCAGAACTTGTGGTAGCGGACATCGTATATAATCCAGAAGAGACCAAGCTTTTGAAAGATGCAAATGCAGCAGGCTGTATCTGCGTAGGCGGAAAAGGGATGCTCGTATGGCAGGGCGCATCTGCATTTCAATTATATACGGGCATGGAAATGCCAGTGGAAGGGGTAAAGGAGCTTTTGTATGGAAATAAATAAAAATATTTTTCTCATCGGTTTTATGGGCTGTGGAAAAAGCACGATGGCAGGGATGCTGGCAGAGGCAACCGGCGCTCGCCTGATTGAGATGGATGAGACCATAGAAAAAGAAGCCGGCATGACCATCAATGAAATATTTGAAACCTATGGAGAAGCTCATTTCAGGGACTTAGAAAGTCAGTTAATTTTGCGAATTGCCGAACAGGGAGGCGCAGTGGTTTCCTGTGGTGGCGGAGCGATTCTTCGACCAGAAAATGTAGCAAATATGAAGAAAAATGGAAAGATTATCTATTTTTCCGCAACACCAGAAACCATCTATGAAAGAGTGCGTTACAGCACCAATCGCCCGCTCCTCAATGGAAATATGAATGTGGAGTATATTAAAGAATTGATGGAGAAGAGATTGCCACGATATGAAGGGGCAGCGGATATTACCATTGCTGTGGATGGAAAAGAAAAAGAGCAGATATTAGAAGAGTGCGTTGACAAGATTTGAAAATGATTATAAAATTTTTATATAGGCTTGCAGGAAAAGTACAAAAGAAATGGGGAGATTTATTATGAAAAAGACGATGAGACGTTCGTTTGCAATGCTCATGGCATTTGTGATGGCGGCTAGTTTATTCTTCGGAATTAATGTGCCGACACAGGCTGCGACAGTAAATTATGTAAAAGATGGAAAGTATATTTATAATTGGGGAGAACGTGGGGAAACGGCTACATTTTTGTCTCCAATGGCAGAAGATTTCTATGAAGAGAATAATGTTTCATATGAAGCACTCGCTGATCTGGCAGGTAGCAGCAGTGTAAGTAGTGTGCCATCGAGTTCATTATACAAAGAGCTGCAGAGCTTGATGAAGAAAAATCATTCGCATATTACAAGTTATAAGGAAACTAGACCATTGTATCAGTATACAGATTGCCAAAATAGTGGTAGCGAAAGTAAAGCGATTTCTTCGTTTTACTCAGGAGTAGCAATTGGTCCTGCATGGGATTCCGGAAAGACCTGGAACCGTGAACATGTATGGCCGAATAGTAAAGGTTTGGCCGGAGATGATGAAAATGATATTATGATGCTTCGCCCAACATCCGTAAGTGAAAACTCAAGCCGTGGCAATACGGCTTATGGTGAAAGCAGCGGATATTATAATCCAAATAAAGCATCTAACGGCACATATGACTTGCGTGGTGACGTAGCTCGTATTGCGCTTTATATTTATGTTCGCTGGGGAAATACAGGGAAAATGTGGTCCTCTTCTGGTGTTATCGAAAGCAAAGCAGTCCTGATTAAATGGATGAAAGAAGATCCAGTTGATACCTGGGAGCTTGGCAGAAATGACTCCGTAGAAGCTATTACAGGAACACGTAACGTATTTGTAGACTATCCAGAATTAGCATTTGAATTATTTGAAGAAGAGATTCCAGCAAATTATACGTCTCCTTCTGGAGAAGGCTCAAAGAAGGACACTATAGCACCTACGATTGCGGGTGTTACCAATGGAAGTACGTACGATACTTCACAAACCGTTACAGTAACCGATGAAAATTTGGCGAGTGTAACTGTAAATGGAAAAGAAGTAGGAGCTACATTTACGCTAGAAGGTAATGTAAATAAAGAGTATACGATTATTGCAACAGATAAAAGCGGTAATCAGACGACAGTTGTTGTAACAATGAAAATTGCTGCAAACGATAATAATGACAGTACCAATAATAGCGGCGATGCCAATAATAATGGTAATAGCAATAATAACAATAGTAATGGTAATACCAACAATAACAGCAACACCAATAATAATAGTAACACCAATACAGGTAGTAATAACAACACTGGAAATAATAACAATACCAGCAACAACTCCAGTGATAACCAGAAGCCTGTAGAAGATATACTAGTAGATGACACGCCAGAGAGAGATGAACCATCAAGCGAAAATACAAACCAGAATACAGAGACTCCTTCCAATACAGAGGAAAAAAATGATAATACATCAGAAAGTGATAAAAATGAAGATGTAGATGAAGATGTAAAAGACAAGGATGACTCGAAAGAAGAACAGTAAGAGGAATAAGGCAAAATTCCTATGGAAGCCGTTTTCCTTGTGATGTTAATTGTAGGTATTGTAGCGCTTGTGGCACTTATCATAAGTGACCGTAAAGGAAAAGCAAATAATAATACTGAAAACAAAGAATAAATAAAGATGTGAGAAAAGCGAGGTGATTTCATCTCGCTTTTCTCACATAAATGAAGGTTTCTTACTCCTTAGTTAAAGAGTTTCGCAATAAGCTTCAATTCCATTTTTATAAATTTCATTTAGAACTTCAGAAAAGGTCTGTTCAAATTCTTCTTGGAGGGCTGAGTTTTTTACACCACGATAAGCAGTCTTTCCAAGGCGTACATATACCAAGTCAATGCTGAGAACCACGATACGATCCTCGTCTTTTTCATGGAAGCGTGCAATTTCAGCAACAAGCGTATAGGTATAGCCTTCCTTTGGTCTGGCATTCAATTCCTCAAAATCTTTTGTAACAAAATAATAGTTTGTTTTTATATATAAATTATGCTGTTCTGCCTGCATGACATAAGGCTTTATCCACTCTCTAGTTAGTTCTCTGGCTTCTTGCTCCATCGGAATCACTTCAGCGGTAAGATACATCTGGGCATCTGCTTGTTTT
>JAGBEZ010000161.1 GCA_017936725.1 Agathobacter sp. | reverse complement strand
TCATATTTATACCGTAGACCAGTTCCTTGACAACGCTAGTATCAAGGGCAATTACGAAATTCATGCTGACTTAGACTTCACAGATGAAAACTGGCCAAGCTCTTTGATGTACGGTAACTTTACCGGCTCTATCAAAGGTAATGGGCATAAATTTACAAACATTGAACTTAAACAGACCAACAACTCAAAGGTAAATGCAGGTCTTTTTGGTAACCTTACGGAAGAAGCAAGCATTACAGACCTTACCTTCGAAAACGTAACCTTTACCATTGAAAAAGGTACACGTGTTGCAGGTGCAAGCTTTGGTCTCTTTGCTGGAACGCTTTCTGATGGCGCAGAACTTTCAAATATTAACATTTTAAATGGTGTGATTCAGATTGATTCTAGTTGTTACTTTGGTGTAAATGATTATTCTATTGGTTTACTTTGTGGTACAGGTAATGCAGCAGTGATTCCAAATGCACAGATTACCTGTGTTCCGACTGGCGATAATCCGGAAAATGTACAGATTAGCGTAGAAGGAAACGATGTAACCGTAGAAATTTCAAAATAAAAATAACAGAAGGAGTAGAACACAATGAAAAGAAGAATTTTAGCTTTTGTCCTCAGCATTGCAATGTGCGTAGGATTAATGACAGGTTGTGGTGGCAACGGTGGTAAGAAAGATGCTTTCGTTATCATGACAGAACAGTTAGATGGATTATTCAATCCATTCTTCTACACAGCAGCACCAGACGGAACTATCGTATCTATGACACAGATTAGCATGTTAGGTGCAAAATACGAAGGTGGCGAAGTAAAAGTTGCTTACGGCGAAGATGAAGCAGTAGTAACAAAAGACTACGACATCACAGAAAATGACGATGATACAGTTACATACACATTCGTATTAAAGAACGGTATCAAATTCTCTGACGGACATCCACTTACCATGGAAGACGTTTTATTCAACTATTATGTTTACCTTGACCCTGTATACACAGGTTCTAACACACTTTACTCAACAGACATCCTCGGTCTTGCTGAATACAGAACACAGACTGTAGGTACTGGTGCAGAAGATGGTGACAACATGATTACAAATGAAGCAAACAACAGAGCTTCTAACCGTATCATGGAACTTGTTAGCCTTTTCCAGGCGGAACTCAAAGCTTCTTCTAGTAAAGAAGTAAAATATGATGCAATGAAAGAAGCAATCGAAAACCACAAAGTAAGTTCTGGTTATGCATCAGCAATCTCTACTGACGCATCAGAAGTAGATGAAAAAGACTTACTTGATGACTATGAATATGCATTAAAGAAATTCAAAGAAGAATTAAATACTGACTATATATCAGCACAGGAATCTTATACAGATAAGCCTTACACAGACTTTGATGAATTTGAAAATGAAGTATTCAAATTTATGTATACAGAAGGCTATGTAGAAGTAGAGTATGAAGAAGGCGATGACGGCAAGATTGACCGTACAAAGATTAAGAAATTAACACCTCAGTATCCAAATTCTATTAAGTCAAAAGACGATGCAATTAATTACGTATACGAAGATAAGATTGCAACAGAATTAGATATGATTCTTTCATACTGGGCTACAGGTACAGAATTAGCTACAGAATACTCTGCAAAAGCAAAAGAAGTTATTCTTCATGAAAACGCTTCAGAAGATGGCGATTTAGCAGTAGACAGCATTTCTGGTATCGTTTCTTTAGGACATAATCCAGAAACAGCTGGTACAACAATCGAAGTAAACGGAACAGAATACAAAGTTGCTTCTGCTCACAACGATGACGGAACTGTTAAAAACGACGACGAATATGACGTTCTTCAGATTACAATTGATGGTATCGACCCTAAAGCGATTTGGAACTTTGCTCTTACCGTTGCTCCACAGCACTACTATGGTGAAGGTTCTGACGTAGAAGTAGATATCGAAAACAATAAATTCGGTGTTGAATTCGCTAGCTTCGAATTTATGACAGAAAAGATTCAGTCAACAAGAAACATTAAACTTCCAATGGGTGCTGGTTCTTATAAAGTAACAGACTCTAAGAACAATGATAATCCAAAGGAAAGCGATTTCTATGTAGACAACGTAGTTTACTTCAAAGCAAATGAAAACTTTGAAACAGTAGGCGAAGGTCTTGAAAATGCTAAGATTGAAAAGATTCGTTATCAGGTTGTAAGCTCACAGAATGCGATCGCAGCATTAGAAGATGGTAGTGTACACTACATCTCACCAGCTCTTACAACTCAGAACTATGACAAATTAGAAGAATTAAGCAAAAAAGGTATGGAAACCCTTTCAAGCAAACAGCTTGGTTATGGTTACATCGGTGTAAACTCTGCTAAGATTAACGACCAGAACTTACGTAAAGCAATCATGTGCGCGATGAACACTACATTAGCACTTGACTACTATCGTGCTGGTACAGCAGAACAGATTTACTGGCCAATGTCAAAAGTATCTTGGGCATACCCAACAGGCGATGCTGAAATGGATAATGGATATGATTACCCACAGTATGGCGGACAGTTTGATGAAGATGTTGCTAGAGCAAACATTGAAAAATACATGGAAGAAGCTGGCGTTAGCGCTGGTGACAGCCAGTTAAAGGTTACATTCACTATCGCTGGTTCTTCATTACAGGATCACCCAACCTACAAGGTATTTAGAGATGCTGCAGCACTCCTTAACGATATGGGATGGGAAGTAGAAGTAGTTTGTGATACACAGGCTCTTACAAAGATTAATACAGGTTCCCTTGAAGTATGGGCAGCTGCTTGGTCTTCAGCACTTGACCCAGACCTTTACCAGGTATACCACAAAGACTCTACAGCAACAAGTACACTTGCTTGGGGTTATAACTACTTAAAGACAAATGGTACATCAGAAGAATTAGATATCTTAGATGACCTTAGTGACTTAATTGATGAAGCTCGTGAAACAAACGATCAGGAAGAACGTACCGAACTTTACGAAGAAGCAATGGGATACATCCTTGACCT
>JAGBEZ010000160.1 GCA_017936725.1 Agathobacter sp. | reverse complement strand
GATATAACTGCATAAAGGCTAAGAGTTTATTGTGAAGTTCTTCGTAAGCACTATTTTTGCTCGCACAAAGAGCCAGTCTTTCCTTCATACGAAGATATTCGGCTACCTGTCCCTTTAATTCGTATAATTTCTCCTGATATTCGCCCACTTCACAGTAGATATGAAATGTACCTAGGAATTTACCAATCGTACCATAGACTTTGCGTACATCCTCTTTCATAGAGGTTATGGTTTCTTTTAGGCTCTTTACTTTGCCTTCGGTACGTGCAGTTTCTTCGTCCATCATCGTTTGCCATGTTCGCTTTTCATTGGAAACTCGTACGCCGCAAACGATGCTTATGATTCCTAAAACAACTCCACACACACCAGAAGCGACTACCGCCATCAAAAGAATTTGAGCATCTATCATCGGTAATACATCAAAATACCATAAAGTTAATGCTCCCATTCCTGTAATGGCTGCTATCACTCCAGCAACCAGGCATACCTTGTATGCAATCTCGCCAGAGAATTTCGGCATTTCCGGCCTCTGCTCCAATTCTGCACGATAACTAGATACTTTTGCTTCCTGACGCACAATTTCTTCTTTTTGTTTGTCGATTTCATGGAACATTTGAAGAACAGTATCAATCTCTTCCTCTTCTGGCACCCTACTCTCAAACATCTTTGACAGTTTATCATATTCTTCCATTTCTTCTGCCGAAAAGGTATATTCGGAAACAGCATTCTGCATTTCATTCATTTTCGCAATATGCTGCATCTGCAACTGAAACTCTTCATCTGTCGGAATACCGGCTGGGAAATAGGTCTTGTAAGATTCTCTTTTTTGTTCTTTTTCCTCTACTTCCTGACACATCGCGTCATACTGTGCATAGAGTGCTTTTCTACGACTATCCTCGCTTGCTGCAACCAAGGCCTCTGTGTAATTTTTACGAACCTCCTGCACCTTTTGTATCTGTGCTAGGACTTGCTGTTCCTTTGCTTTTATCCCTTCCAGACCATCTTGGGCTGCCTCAAAACTGCGCAATTCCTGTGAAAGCTGTGTGATATAGTTTTTTCTTTTTTTGATACTTCCTGTCACACGGTCTGGCGTGAGCTGGTTTAATATCTCTTTTAACTGTCTGCTTGCACTCTCAAAATTATTGATATCGTTTGTATTTTCAGCTAGGTTCCCTAGTTTTGCGTTGATCCCGTCGGACGCTTCACTCGGACAATCATTTTGAGCGATATAAATACTTCTTTTAAAGGAAGCACTGTCTAATTCAAATATTTCATTTCCAATGTCTTCTGAAAAATCATAACTTTCAAGATTTGTACTCAAATCATACAAATGAAATTCATCTGCTTTTTCCGTACGTCCAAAGGTACGGCTTATGCGGTACTGTTTTCCATCTAATTCAAAGTCCACTTCTCCGCCAAAAGCGCCGCCTTGCCATGGACGGTACATAATACGCTCTTTTTCAAATGCTCCAGCATTTTTCTTCGTGTCCAAGCCATAAAACATGACTTTTAAAAAAGCGGCAAATGTACTCTTTCCCCAGCCATTTTCCTCGTTAATTACATTGAGTCCATCGTAAAATTGGAGAGTCACGTCGCATAGTTTTCCAAAATTATCAATATGACATGCTAATAATTTCATATACTAATCTCCTCTCCCTGCAATGCTTGTATTCCTGCACGAATTACCATGGATTTTTCCTCTTCTGGCAGGTCTGATTCCATAACCATACGTACAAACTCGCCTTTTAACGACACATCCTTTTCGTAATCCTGATAATTTACCATAAGTTTTGTCTCATCTGCTACTTTTATGAAGTAGAAATAGTCTGCAAACTGCTCTTCTAAAAAACTTGTGTCTAATTCACATTCTACGTCGATTTCTCCATACAAAACTACTTTAACCAAACTAGAGGACGCATACGATTTCTCTTTGATGGCCTGATTCACACGTAGCGCCGCCTCCTGTGTCGTGCCAACACCTGTCACATCTACCGGCAACGTATACAGTGTACGATATCCCATTGGCACAAAGTTTACATTTGCTTTCAAGGTCTTCATGTCAATATCTAATACGACAAAGCCTTTTTGCTCACATTCGTCAAAGCCTCTGCCTTCCAGACAACCTGGATAACAATAAATGCCGCGATGATCCATTTTGTCCATTTGGAAACTGTGGATATGTCCGAGTGCCAAGTAATCAATATTTTTATTCTTCAAATCATCTAAACTGATAGTTTCTGCTTTGTCTTTATTACGATAACCAGCAATCTGTCCATGCATCATAACGATATTGAAGGCATCATGATCCAATACCAGTGAATTATATGCCGTCAGACTGTTTTCGGGATTTAATTCCAATCCGGTAATTGTTACATTCCCATACGCATATGTCGTCCAATCGTCCTCAAACATATACAAATTCTGTGGAAGTTCTTCTAATTTGGACAAAAAATTATCACTGTCATGGTTTCCCCTTAAATAAAGAAAATCTATTTCTGGATTCTGTACCATCATATCGCGCACGGTGTTTCGTACCATTGCAGATACATTTCTGGTATCAAACATATCGCCAGCAATTAAAATCGCTTTTACTTTATTATTTTTTGCATACTCTACCAAACGGGTAAAGGTGCGCAAAATCTCATTCTTACGCTCCTTTGCCTGCTCTTTTGATAAATTCGTTGTCATTTTGGAATCTAAATGTAAATCTGCACAGTGAATAATTTTCATAGTAATCCCTTCTTATGCCTTGTTATCTTCTAGTGCAAGTGTTCCACGCATTTCGATACGAGGTCCACCTTTCTTTTCGATATAATCTTCGGTAATCGTTACCTTGCCAATGTTGTCATCCTTTGGAATTTCATACATGATATCCAGCATAAATTCCTCGATAATCGCTCTTAATGCTCTGGCCCCTACCTTTTTCTCTTTCGCGCGTTTCGCAATGTTACGAAGCGCTGCCTCTTCAAACTCCAGCTTCACTTCATCCATCGCAAGTAATTTCTGATACTGTTTGACAATTGCATTTTTCGGTTTCGTCAAAATAGATACCATCATATCTTCGTCTAATCCCTTTAAAGTAAATACAATCGGAAGACGGCCAAGGAACTCTGGAATCATGCCGAAGTTTCTCAAATCTTCGATAGTCACTTTCTCAAGAATCGTCTTATCGCGATCATATTTATCCTTCAGATCTGCGCCAAAACCAATGGACGCCTGTTTTGTCAGACGTTCTTTGATGATTCCGTCCAGATCCGGGAATGCACCGCCGCAGATAAACAAAATATTTCTTGTATTGATCGTAGTCAGAGGAACCATTGCAT
>JAGBEZ010000159.1 GCA_017936725.1 Agathobacter sp. | reverse complement strand
TGCTGTAGTTGTTGTTTTACCATGGTCTACGTGTCCGATAGTACCAATGTTACAATGAGCTTTTGTTCTTTCAAATTTAGCCTTTGCCATTTTGAAAATCCTCCTTAAATTAATACCGTTTTGGTTAAATATTGTTTTGCGTTCATAAATCCGCATCTGACTTGATTATACGAAATAATCATATGTTTTTCAAGTCTTTTTCATCGCCAAATCCCTAAATTTAGGGATTTGGCGTAAGTTTTAATCATTATCTGTTCTTTTCTGCAAGAACTTTTTCCTGTACGTTCTTTGGAACTGGCTCATATTTCTCGAAGAACATTGAGTAGTTACCACGACCCTGTGTCTTAGAACGTAAGTCTGTAGAATAACCGAACATTTCTGAAAGTGGAACATAACCACGAACGATCTTGCCGCCGCCGAGGTCATCCATACCTTCGATACGTCCACGACGAGAGTTGATATCACCGATAACATCTCCCATGTATTCTTCAGGCATTGTTACTTCAACCTTCATAATAGGCTCAAGTAATACCATTCCAGCTTTCTGCATAGCTTCTTTGAAACACATAGAACCAGCAATGTGGAATGCCATTTCAGAAGAGTCTACTTCATGGTATGATCCGTCGTAAACTGTAGCGTGTACACCTACTACTGGGAATCCACCTAAAGTACCAGCCTTTGTTGCTTCTTCGATACCTTCACCAACTGCTGGGATATATTCCTTAGGAATAGCACCACCAACAACGGTTGATTCGAACTTGAATAATTCTTCACCGTTCGCATCCATTGGCTCGAATTTAACTTTACAGTGACCGTACTGACCACGACCACCAGACTGTTTTGCATATTTGTATTCCTGATCGATAGGTTTCGTGAATGTTTCACGGTAAGCTACCTGAGGAGCACCAACGTTAGCTTCTACCTTGAATTCACGAAGGAGACGGTCAACGATGATTTCAAGGTGTAATTCACCCATACCAGCGATGATTGTCTGTCCTGTTTCCTGATCTGTATGAGCACGGAATGTTGGGTCTTCTTCTGCAAGTTTTGCAAGAGCTTCACCCATCTTGCCCTGACCAGCTTTTGTCTTAGGCTCGATAGCGAGCTGGATAACTGGTTCTGGGAATTCCATAGACTCAAGGATTACTGGGTGCTGTTCGTCACAAATTGTATCACCTGTAGATGTTACTTTGAAACCTACAGCAGCAGCGATATCACCTGAGTATACGATATCTAATTCTTCACGTTTGTTAGCGTGCATCTGAAGGATACGGCCAACACGTTCTTTTTTGCCCTTTGTAGCGTTTAATACGTAAGAACCTGATTTACATGTTCCTGAGTATACACGGAAGTAAGCAAGCTTACCTACGAATGGGTCTGTCATAATCTTGAATGCTAAAGCTGAGAATGGTTCTTCGTCTGAAGAATGTCTCACGATTTCGTTACCATCTAAGTCTGTACCTTTGATAGCTTCGATATCAGTTGGAGCTGGCATGAATTCAATAACAGCGTCAAGGAGTTTCTGAACACCTTTATTTCTGTATGCTGTACCACAACATACAGGAACTGCTTCACAATTACATGTAGCTTTTCTTAATACAGCTTTCATTTCTTCTACAGATGGTTCTTCCCCTTCAAGGTACATCATCATTAAATCGTCATCTAATTCACAGATTTTTTCGATTAATTCTGCACGGTAAACTTCAGCTTCATCAGCCATATCACCTAAATCATCTGTAACTGTAATATCATCACCCTTATCATCATTGTAGATGTAAGCTTTCATTTCGAATAAGTCGATGATACCTTTAAATTCGTCTTCTTTACCGATTGGTAACTGAAGGCAAATAGCATTTTTTCCTAAACGGTTACGGATCTGATCTACAGCTCCGTAGAAGTTTGCACCTAAGATGTCCATCTTGTTGATGAAAGCCATTCTAGGTACACCATAAGTGTCAGCCTGTCTCCAAACGTTTTCAGACTGTGGTTCTACGCCACCTTTTGCACAGAAAACGCCTACAGCGCCGTCTAATACACGAAGTGAACGTTCTACTTCAACTGTGAAGTCTACGTGTCCTGGAGTATCAATGATGTTGATACGATGTTCCAAAGCGCCTGGTTTTGCTTTGGTCTGTTCCTGTAATGTCCAGTGACATGTTGTAGCGGCCGAAGTAATTGTGATACCTCTTTCCTGCTCCTGTTCCATCCAGTCCATGGTAGCAGTACCTTCATGAGTATCACCAATTTTGTAGTTTACACCGGTATAGTAAAGAATACGTTCTGTTGTTGTAGTCTTACCAGCGTCAATATGAGCCATAATACCGATATTTCTGGTTCTCTCTAATGGATATTCTCTTCCAGCCATGATTTCCTCCTAATAAAATTAGAAACGATAGTGAGCAAATGCTTTGTTTGCTTCTGCCATTCTGTGCATTTCTTCTTTTCTCTTTACAGCTGCACCAGTATTGTTTGCTGCATCCATAATTTCGTTAGCTAATCTTTCTTCCTGAGTTTTTTCTGCACGGTTACGTGAGAAAGTTGTTAACCAGCGAAGAGCTAATGCCTGACGACGATCTGGACGAACTTCGATTGGAACCTGATATGTTGCTCCACCGATACGTCTAGCCTTTACTTCGAGAGCTGGCATTACATTGTTCATAGCTTCTTCAAATACTTCAAGAGCAGGTTTCCCTGTCTTGTCTTCTACTCTAGCAAATGCGCCGTACACGATTTTCTGAGCTACACCTTTCTTACCATCTAACATAATGTTGTTGATAAGTTTTGTAACCACTTTGTTGTTGTACAATGGATCTGCTAATACGTCTCTTTTCTGAGTATGTCCTTTACGTGGCACGTTACTTCCCTCCTTAATCATTAATAAATTAATTCAACGGTACTCACATGTGTCTTTCTAATGTGTTCGTGCGGAATTCACTTAGTAGTATATTCCAAAATGTGAAATATATAATCCCAACACTAACCTATAGTTCTGTTTGTGATACTATTGTTTGCTAATTAAATTCCGTACGAATTATTTTTTAGCGTCTTTAGGTCTCTTAGCGCCGTATTTTGAACGAGCCTGTTTACGGTTAGCTACACCAGCGGTATCTAATGTACCACGGATGATGTGATAACGTGTACCTGGTAAGTCTTTTACTCTACCACCACGGATCAATACAACGCTATGCTCCTGAAGGTTGTGTCCTTCACCTGGAATGTAAGATGTTACTTCGATTCCGTTAGAAAGACGTACTCTGGCGATCTTTCTAAGAGCTGAGTTAGGTTTCTTAGGCGTAGCTGTTTTAACAGCTGTACAAACACCACGTTTCTGTGGAGAAGATGTGTAAACTGGCTTCTTGTGAAGTGAGTTAAAGCTTCTCTGAAGAGCTGGTGCTGTAGACTTCTTTTCAGATGTCTGACGTCCTTTTCTTACTAACTGGTTAAATGTTGGCATTACTTTTCACCTCCTGTAGTTATTTTAAAATGTGCATTTATTGCATCACAAAAGTGCGCAACGGTATGCACGCTAAATCATTATATAAGCAGAAATGGTCCTTGTCAAGAAAAAAATCGCGATTTTTCAAGGCTTTACATGTGCTAATTTGCATACATTCGAAATCTAGTTTTCCCAAATAAAAAAGCCACTAGATGTAGTTTTCTACATCTAATGGCTTCTTAAATTACTACTCTTCTATGGTAGCCATAACGCTGTCTTCATCAAACTCGTCTGTTACTACTTCATCTTCCATAGCCGCTTCAGCTACTGGCACCTTGCTATCAATTTCGATATTGCGGTATCTCTTCATACCAGTACCTGCTGGGATAAGTTTACCAATGATTACGTTTTCTTTCATACCAATCAATGGGTCAACCTTTCCTTTAATTGCTGCTTCAGTAAGAACCTTTGTAGTTTCCTGGAAGGAAGCTGCAGATAAGAAGGAATTTGTTGCAAGGGAAGCTTTGGTAATACCAAGTAATACCTGTGAACCCGTAGCAAGTGCTTTGCCTTCTTCTTCAAGTTTTTCATTTAATTCCATGAAGTCAAGTGCATCTACCATGCTGCCTGGTAATAAATCAGATTCACCATTTTCTTCTACACGAATCTTCTGGAGCATCTGACGAACAATAAGTTCGATATGCTTATCGTTGATGTCTACACCTTGTAAGCGGTATACTCTCTGAACTTCGCGGAGCATGTAATCCTGTACTGCACGTACACCCTTAATCTTAAGGATATCGTGTGGATTTACAGAACCTTCGGTAAGTTCGTCACCAGCCTCAAGTGTTACACCATCTGTAATCTTGATACGTGAACCGTATGGAATTAAGTATGTCTTAACTTCTCCGGTTTCGTTGTTTGTTACCACAACTTCACGTTTCTTCTTTGTATCTTTAATAGTAGCTACGCCACCAATTTCGGTAATGATTGCAAGACCTTTTGGTTTACGAGCTTCGAAAATTTCTTCGACACGAGGAAGACCTTGTGTAATATCGTTACCAGCTACACCACCGGTATGGAAGGTTCTCATTGTAAGCTGAGTACCTGGTTCACCGATTGACTGAGCTGCGATGATACCGATTGCTTCACCAACCTGTACCGCCTGACCTGTAGCCATGTTCGCACCATAACATTTTGCACATACACCCATGTGTGAACGGCAGCTAAGGATGGTACGAATCTTAACAGAACCAGCAGGTCTGCCATTTTCGTCTACACGATTGATTGGATTGCCATCTTTATCTACACCATATTTCCAGATTGCTTCTGCACGTCTTGGAGTAATCATATGGTTTGCTTTTACAAGTACGTTTCCGTCTTTGTCACAGATTGTTTCGCAAGCAAAACGTCCTGTAATTCTTTCCTGTAAGCTTTCGATTTCTTCTTTGCCTTCCATGAATGCTTTTACAACCATTCCTGGAATTTCACGTCCGGTTCCTTCTACACAGTCTTTTTCGCGAACGATCATGTGCTGTGAAACGTCTACGAGACGTCTTGTAAGGTAACCAGAGTCGGCTGTACGAAGCGCTGTATCGGAAAGACCTTTACGAGCACCGTGCGCTGACATGAAGTATTCGAGTACGTCAAGACCTTCACGGAAGTTTGACTTGATTGGCAACTCGATTGTCTTACCTGTTGTATCAGCCATAAGACCACGCATACCAGCTAACTGCTTAATCTGTTTATCAGAACCACGGGCACCAGAGTCAGCCATCATGAAGATGTTGTTGTATTTGTCAAGACCTGTAAGAAGTGCTTTTGTAAGCTCGTCGTCAGTTTCTTTCCAAGTTTCAACTACTTCTTTATAACGTTCTTCTTCTGTAATAAGACCACGTTTGTACTGTTTTGTAATTCTGTCTACCGTATTCTGTGCCTCTTCAATCATCTGTGGTTTCTGAGGTGGTACTGTCATGTCAGAAATAGATACTGTCATAGCAGCCTTTGTTGAATACTTGTAACCCATAGCTTTTACATCATCTAAAACTTCTGCAGTCTTAGTTGCACCATGGATATTGATTACTTTTTCAAGGATCTGTTTAATCTGTTTCTTTCCTACATGGAAGTTTACTTCCAATTTAAGTGCGTTTTCAGGATTTGTTCTATCGATAAATCCTAAATCCTGTGGAATTACTTCGTTAAAGATTAAAAGACCAAGTGTTGTTTCCACAAAACCAGAAACCTTTGAACCATCAGCCATAGTAGCGGTACGATATACAAAAATGTTCTGGTGAAGTGAAATTTCGCCGTTTTCATAAGCAAGCAATGCCTGGTTCATGCTACCAAAACGATATCCGAAGAGATCCATTGGAGAACAAAGAACGCGACGATTGTTATCTGTTACATCTTCAAACCAAATGAGGTCATAGAGGCCAAGCTCTGCTTTTCCTGTTTCTGGATTTGGAGTTGTAAGTGCTTTTAATTCTTCAAGGTCATTGTAAACCTTATCAGAAACTGCAACTGCATCTTTCTCATTTACTCTGTCAGCAAGTTTTCTCATGGTCAGGTAGTAAACACCAAGAACCATATCCTGTGAAGGAACTGCTACAGGACCACCATCGGATGGTTTCAGTAAGTTGTTAGGTGAAAGAAGCATAAATCTACATTCTGCCTGTGCTTCTACAGAAAGTGGTAAATGAACCGCCATCTGGTCAC
>JAGBEZ010000158.1 GCA_017936725.1 Agathobacter sp. | reverse complement strand
GCCTGGTCAACGGGATATTTAGCCGGAAATAGTATTACATGAAATGAGGTAAGAATAAATGAGTTTTAATATCGCAATTGATGGACCAGCGGGTGCTGGAAAAAGTACTATTGCAAAGCAACTTGCAAAGGAATTAGGGTTTGTATATGTAGATACAGGAGCAATGTACCGTGCTATGGCGTACTACTTTATTACACATGGTATCGGTGCTGATGACGAAGCAGCAATTTCTGCTGCCTGCCCAGAGGTAAATGTATCAATTACATATGAAGATGGAGTACAGAATGTTTGGTTAAATGGCGAAAATGTATCGAGTGTGATTCGCCAGGAAGAAGTTGGAAAAATGGCTTCTGCAACTAGCGTTTATCCAGTTGTTCGTTCGAAATTGGTGGAATTACAGCAGAATCTTGCAAAAACAACAAACGTAATCATGGATGGACGTGATATTGGAACTGTTGTGCTCCCAAACGCTGATGTAAAGATTTATATGACAGCAAGCTCTGCAGTTCGTGCAAAACGCCGCTTTGATGAGCTCACTGCGAAAGGTATTACCTGTGACTTTGATGAAATTGAAAAAGATATCATTGAGAGAGATTATCGCGACATGAATCGAGAGACAGCGCCTCTTAAGAAAGCGGATGATGCAGTCGAATTGGACACCTCTGATTTAGATATTGATGGTGTTGTAAAAGCCATGAAAGAAATTATAGAGCAGAAACAGTAAAGAGATTTAGAAGATATCATTTAGGTGGTTGATTATGAAAAATGTAGTCTTAGCGAAAAGCACTGGCTTTTGTTTTGGCGTAAAGCGCGCTGTAAATATGGTATACGAAGAAATCGATAAAGCAGGTGAAAAAGGTGCAGATATGCCTATTTATACCTATGGACCGATTATTCATAATGATGAAGTAGTCAAAGACTTTGCGAGCAAAGGCGTGACTTTGGTTAAAGATCTTTCGGAACTTGAATATCTGCCAAAAGGGAAAATCATTGTTCGTTCCCATGGAATCAGCCGTGCGGAATATGAAGAAATGGAAAAGTATGGGTTTACAGTAGTAGATGCGACCTGTCCATTTGTTCGTAAAATTCATAAAATTGTAGATGAGCATAGTAAACAGGGCGAATACATTATTATTATCGGAAATCCACAACATCCTGAAGTTTGTGGCATCCGTGGATGGGTCAATGGAAATGATGTAACAATCCTTGAAAGTCGGGAAGAAGCAGAAAAATTCACCTTACAAGAGGATAAAAAAGTCTGTATTGTCTCCCAAACGACATTTAACTACAATAAATTTCAAGATTTAGTTGAAATTGTCAATAAAAAAGGGTACAATATAAGTGTTTTAAACACAATCTGTAATGCAACAGAAGAGCGACAGACAGAAGCTCGTCAAATTGCAAAAGAGGTTGAGGCTATGATCGTAATAGGGGATAAGCATAGCTCCAATACACAGAAACTGTTTGAAATATGTAATACAGAGTGTGAGAAAACTTACTACATTCAAACGAGTAAGGATATGGATTACAGTTTACTGGAATCCATCAATAACGTAGGTATTACCGCTGGGGCATCGACCCCAAATAATATTATTGAGGAGGCTTCAAAGAATGTCAGAAATGAGCTTTGAACAAATGCTTGAAGAATCTTTAAAAACAATAAGAAATGGAGAAGTGGTAGAAGGTACCGTTATTGATGTGAAACCAGACGAAATCATCCTGAATATCGGATACAAATCAGACGGAATCATTACACGTAGTGAATACACAAACGAACCAAACGTTGATCTTACTACAGTAGTTAATGTTGGCGATACCTTAAATGCAAAAGTCGTAAAAGTAAACGACGGCGAAGGACAGGTGCTTCTTTCATACAAACGCCTTGTTGCAGAAAAAGCAAGCAAGAGATTAGAAGAAGCATATGAAAACAAAGAAGTATTAAAAGCAACCGTTAGCCAGGTATTAGCTGGTGGTGTAACAGTTGTAGTTGATGAAACAAGAGTATTTATCCCTGCAAGCCTTATCTCAGACGTATATGAAAAGGATTTGGCAAAATTCAAAGACCAGGAAATCGAATTCGTTATTACTGAGTTTGATCCTAAGAAGAGAAGAGTTATCGGTAATAGAAAGACTCTCCTTGTTGCAGCAAAAGAAGAAGCACAGAAAGCTTTATTCGAAAGAATCGCTGTTGGTGATGTTGTAGAAGGAACAGTTAAAAATGTTACAGATTTTGGTGCATTTATTGATTTAGGTGGCGTAGACGGATTACTTCATATCTCAGAAATGTCATGGGGAAGAATCGAAAATCCTAAGAAAGTATTTACAGTTGGACAGGTTCTTAAAGTTTATATTAAGAGCATTAGCGAAACAAAAGTTGCACTTTCTATGAAATTCGAAGATGAAAATCCATGGAAAGATGCAGATGTAAAATATGCTGTAGGAAATGTAGTAACTGGTAAAGTTGCTCGTATGACAGATTTTGGTGCTTTCATTGAATTAGCTCCTGGTGTAGATGCTTTATTACATGTTTCTCAGATTTCAAAAGAACATGTAGAAAAACCAGCAGACGCTTTAACCGTAGGACAGGAAGTAGAAGCTAAAATCGTTGATTTCAACGAAGAAGAAAAGAAAATCAGCTTAAGCATCAAAGCTTTAATTGCTCCAGAAGAACCTGTAGCAGTTGAAGAAGTTGTAGAAGATGATGCTGATGTTGCTGACGTAAACATTGAAGAAGTAGCAGCTTCTATCGAAGAATAATATTTAAACAAGTATATCGTTTAAACACAAAATAAACGACTTCGCATGAATACATAGGATATTATGTAAACGGCGAAGTCGTTTTTAATTTTATTTTTGCATTGCATGTTCAAAAATGTGTTTTATATAACGTT
>JAGBEZ010000157.1 GCA_017936725.1 Agathobacter sp. | reverse complement strand
ATTGATGAAGCTCGTGAAACAAACGATCAGGAAGAACGTACCGAACTTTACGAAGAAGCAATGGGATACATCCTTGACCTTGCAATCGAACTTCCAGTTTACCAGAGAAGTGTATTATACGCTTATAATACAAATGTAATTAGCGAAGATAGTCTTCCAAAGGAAGTAAATCCATATTCTTCACCACTTGATAGAATTTGGGAAGTTGAATTCGCTAAATAATTTGGGAGTGAATTTATGTTAAAGTATATTTTAAAACGATTAGTACAATCTGTGTTCATCCTTATCGGTGTATCCATGATTATTTACTTCCTGATTCGTTTGATGCCAGTTGACTTTATCCAGGATAAAATCAACGCTATCAACCAGGGTGGTGCGACAGTAAGTCAGGAAACCGTAGATGCTATGTATAAGATGTACGGCTTGGGCGATGACAGTTTTATGGGTATCCTTGGCGGATATTTTAGCTGGCTGAGTGCTCTGTTCCGTTTCGACTTGGGAACAAGCTTTGTATATGCGATTCCTGTATCAGACGTAATTGTACAGCACATGGGTATTTCCTTTGCGATTTCATTGATTGCGACTATTTTTGAATTTATGATTGCAATTCCTCTTGGAATTACAGCAGCAACACATCAGTATAGTATCCGAGATTATGTGGTAACTATCCTTGTTATGATTGGTATTTCGTTGCCATCATTCTTCTTCGGAAACATGTTAAAAGACGTATTAGCTCTGAAGCTGGGATGGTTCCCAGCCTCAGGCTTAATCGATGCAACTGCTTCTTACTCAGGAGTAGAGCTCTTAATTGACTATACAAGACATGCATTTATTCCAATTCTGACCATCGTTATTTTAAGTATCGGTGCTCGAATGAGAATGACTCGTACGAATATGCTCGAAGTTATGAACTCTGACTATATCCGTACCGCACGTGCAAAGGGATGTGAAGAAAACGTTGTTATCAACAAACACGCTTTCCGTAACACACTTATCCCACTTGTAACTTCTATGGCTGGTTTAATTCCATCCCTGTTCTCTGGTGCGATTATTACAGAGCAGGTGTTTGACTTACCAGGTATTGGTAATGTAGCCTTAGACGCTATGAACCGTGGTGATATCCCATTTATCATGGGTTATAACATGTTCTTAGCAGTACTTAGTGTATTAGGTGTACTTCTTGCCGACCTTATGTACGGCATCGTAGACCCTAGAGTAAAATTAGAGTAAGGAGGCGCGTACGATGGAAGAAAACACAAAGAAATCTGGCGTAGAAGAAATCGTAGAAGAAAAAGCGCCTGCTGAAACAGTAGAAGCTGTAGAAGAAACAAAAGAAGCAGCAACAGAAACAGTAGAAGATACAGAGGTGCCACTCGATAAGAATGTACGTCTGATGTCTCCTACCATGATGGTAGTTCGTAGATTTTTCCGTTCTAAGCTGAGTATCATCGGTCTTATTATGGTAATCGGACTCTTTATTTTCAGTTTCGTTGGTCCACTTATTTATAATGAATGGGGCGAAATTGAATTAGACGAAAGTGGTAAGACAGAGTATGCTATCGCAGAAACTACATATGAAGTTGACGGTGTAGAGTATACACTTCGTCAGACCACAGAAAAGTCATTAAAAGATAACTTCCTTGCTCCACCTTCCCAAGAACATCTTCTTGGAACGGACAACGAAGGTTATGATATTTTTGTAAGACTTATGTATGGTGGAAGAATTTCCCTTACCGTAAGTTTCCTGGCAGTATTTTTAATTACATTAATCGGTGTTATCCTTGGTGGTATCGCAGGTTTCTTCGGAGGCTGGATTGATAATGTGCTCATGCGTCTTTGTGACGTACTGATGTGTCTGCCAGGTATTCCAATCTTACTGATTATCAGTACGATTTTGGATGCATCTGATATTGACGCAAAATATCGTATTTACTTGTTGATGACCTACTTGACCTTTATTTCTTGGCCAGGTACCGCACGTCTGGTACGTGGACAGATTCTTTCTCTTCGTGAGCAGGAATACATGGTAGCAGCAGAAGCGATGGGTTACTCAACAGGAAGAAAGATTTTTAAACACTTGGTTCCAAACGTTATGCCACAGTTAATCGTGCAGATGAGTTTGAGCCTTGGTAGTATGATTCTTTATGAGGCAACATTGTCTTACTTGAATCTCGGTGTAAAAGCACCATATGCTGCATGGGGAACAATGATTAACATCATTTCTACCAACCAAGACATTTTGCAGAACCACTTAAACGTATGGGTTCCAGCCGGTGTATGTATCGTTATTGCGGTACTCGGCTTCAACTTCGTAGGTGATGGTCTGCGTGATGCCCTTGATCCAAAAGCAAGGAGATAAGCAATGAGTATATTTAAGAAAGATAAAAAATCAGGCGGGAATTATCTCTCAGGAAAAGAAGTTCGTGCCATTGCCAAGGAAAATGCCAAGGTAATGAAGGAACTCGAAGCCTATAAGAACCGCAAATGCGACGAATCGGAATATCTCACAGAAATGCAAGGTGAGAATAATATTCTCGAAATCGACAACTTACATAGCTACTTCTTCACAGAACAGGGTGTTGTAAAGGCGGTAAATGGTGTTTCCTTTGATATTCCTAAGAATAAGACTGTTGGTATCGTAGGCGAATCAGGTTGTGGGAAATCGGTAACCAGTATGTCTGTTATGAGACTGTTACAGGGACCAACCGGACAGATTGTAGATGGTGAAATCCGTTTCCATGCAAAAGAAAAAATCTTTGATATCGCAAAGATGCCAATGCGTGATATTCATAAAATCCGTGGTAGTGAAATTGCTATGATTTTCCAGGAGCCAATGACTTCTTTAAATCCAATTTTCACAATCGGGGAACAGTTAGATGAAGTAACCTTCATCAATAAAAAGGGTGCAAGTAAAGAAGAAGCAAAAGCAAAATCGATTGAGATGTTAAATCTCGTAGGTATTGCGATGCCAGAACGTGTATATGGTGCTTATCCACATGAATTATCAGGTGGTATGAGACAGCGTGTTATGATTGCGATGGCACTTGCCAGCGATCCTAGACTTATCATTGCTGATGAACCTACAACAGCGCTTGACGTTACCATTCAGGCACAGATTTTGGACTTGCTCCGTGACTTAAAAGACAAGATTGATGGTTCTATCATGTTGATTACACATGACCTTGGAATCATCGCTGAAATGGCAGATTACGTAGTTGTAATGTATGCTGGCCGTGTTATTGAAAAAGGTACTGTAGAAGAAATCTTCCACAACCCACTTCATCCATACACCATCGGCTTACAGAAATCAAAACCAACGGTAGATTCTAGCAACGACGAACTTTACAATATTCCAGGTAACGTTCCAAACCCTGTTAATATGCCAAACTATTGTTATTTCAAAGAAAGATGTGCAATGTGCAAGGAAAAATGTAACGGCGATTACCCTGAAATGATTCAGGTTAGCCCAACACATTTCGTATCCTGCCACTTGTACGAAGAGGGTCTTAAGTAATGGCTAATGAACAATTAATTTCAAAAGATACACCATTTGACCCAGAAGCAATTCTTGAGGTTAGAAATATTCGTAAGTGCTTCCCACTGAAGAAGACCATTACGGGTAAAGTAACCTCAGAACTTGTAGCAGTAGACAATGTTTCTTTCAAATTAAAAGCCGGTGAAACCCTTGGTATCGTAGGCGAGTCTGGCTGTGGCAAGACCACACTTGGACGTACCATTTTGAAATTACATGAGCCTACTGGCGGACAGATTATCTTTGATGGAAAGGACATTACAGACTTAAAATCCAAAGATATGAGAGAAATCCGCAAACAGATGCAGATTATTTTCCAAGATCCATATTCTTCACTTCCTCCAAGAGATACCGTAGGTGGTATTCTTTCTGAGCCAGTAGAAGTACACAATATCGTACCTAAGGCAGAAGTAAAGGATTACGTTTTAGATCTGATGGATAAATGTGGTCTTCGTGATTACTATTTCGAAAGATACCCACATGAATTCTCTGGTGGACAGAGACAGCGTATCTGTATCGCAAGAGCACTTTCTGTAAATCCAAAATTGGTTATTTGTGACGAACCTGTATCAGCGCTTGACGTATCGATTCAGGCACAGATTATTAACCTTTTGAAGAGATTACAGAAAGATTTAAACCTTACCTATGTATTTATTTCTCATGACTTATCTGTAGTTAAATTTATCTCAGATAAAATCGGTGTTATGTACTTAGGAAGTATGGTAGAATTTGGTAGCAAAGATGAAATCTTTTCTAACCCACTTCATCCATATACGAAGGCTTTATTCTCTGCGATTCCATATCCAGATCCAGATGTAAAGAT
>JAGBEZ010000156.1 GCA_017936725.1 Agathobacter sp. | reverse complement strand
TTTCCACTAAATTCATTGATGAGCCACGCAAAGAGTAAACACATCATATAACTGGTTGGTCCAGTAATTACTGCGAAAATCAATGTATTCTTTAACGCAGTCATGAAAATATTGTCATCTAAAAATAATTTTAAATAGTTATCCCATCCAATAAACTTAGGCATTTCCAACATGTTAAATGATGTAAAACTAAGTGCTATAGATGCGAGTACTGGTAATACTGTAAACAGAAAGAAAAGGAAAAAGTATGGAGCCAACATAAAATAGCTGGTTTTGTTTCTCTTGATGTCTCTCCACAAAATTGCTCTTTTCTTCTTTTTTTCAAGAGTTTTGTCCATCTCGGCTCCTCCTTATTCCCCGTAGAGCGGCAAGTCAAATTCTTTTCGTTTGTAATTAATTTCTTCATTAATATAACGAATGTTCTCTGTCAATGCCTCTCTCGGCTGCATCGTTTTTGATACTACTGTTGTATAGAACGCGTTATTTACATTTCTCCATGTATAATATCCGCCTGGAACCTGTGGAATACCTTCTAACTGTTCCATCTGTTCTACTAACGCATTGTATTCCGTTACGGACCATGGAAGAGATGCGAAAGCTTCTGCATTTGCAGTTGGATATCTCGCCGCTGTACCCATGATTCCTTCTAATTCCAATCCATAAGCGAGCTGTGTTTCTGCGCTTGACCACCACTTCATGAATTCCCATGCAGCATCTTTGTCTTCACATGCTTCCATCATAATGTCTGCTGTACCGCCAGATGCAGATGTATAGTCAATCGTTCCATCTTCTTTTACAGTTCCTGGAATCTTCGTAAAGCCCCATAAACCTTTAATATCTGGTGCAGATGCTATCAGTTCGTTATAGGTAAGATAATCCGCAATGATAATTGGAGATTCTCCAGTACGGAAACGGTTTGTAACACTTGTTGCACGGTCCAAAGTATACGCAGTGTAGTATGATGTGTATTGCTTAAATGTATTGATTCCGATTTCATCATCTAAGTTGGAAGCCTTACCCTCTTCTTTATAATAAGAGCCACCATTCTGATATAACATAGAAGCAAAAGTTGTTTCTAATGGTAACATACCTAAATCCATCTGGTTGTTACTTAATACAGATAATGCAACTGTCATTTCATCCCAGGTTTTTGGCACTTCAAGCTCTAACTCTTCAAGGATGTCTCTTCTGTAAAACATCATTGGATACGTTAAGGTCTCTGGTATACCATATACAGCACCGTCATATTCATATGGAACCCATGAACTCTGAATGAAAACATCTCTTAAAGATTCAAAATCTTCAAACTGTGTTAAGTCTACTGCCGCATTACGTAAACCAAAGTTCATTGGAATATCGCCACCAACGCCAATTGCTACGTCTGGTCCTTCACCTGCTAAAGTTGCCTGTAAAAGAGTTGCCATATCAACTAACATTACGTTTACGCTGATTCCTGTTTTATATGTAAATCTCTCATCGGTTAAAGATTTCAATACGTTTGCCTGGTCTCTACCACTTCCGATCCATACAGTGATAGTTCTTGCATCTTCATCGTCTGAAACGTTACCAATCGCATTGTAGTCAACGATGAAGGAGTAGAATAATTTCTTAAATTCATGAATTAATTTATCAAAGAATCCGTCATTTACTTCTGGAACATCCTGATCTGGTGAATAGATAAAGATACGGTCCATCTGTAATGGCTGTGTTGTTATATCACCAACCCAAATACCAACAGCACTCATGTTTGTCTTGTAGGTATCTAATACCTTAGAGAATTTTTCAACGTCTTTACATAAGTCACTTAACTGGTCTCTCATAGTAACTAAGATTCGTTCACTATCACCACTGATTTCTGCCATGTTTTTCATCTCTTTTACAATAGCAGTTAATTCATCTCTCATGGCAATTAATTCGTCTTTTAATTCAGGTAAGGTCTCGCCGATCTGGTAGTCACGGTAGGTATCTGGTGCAACACCTGTGATACGAATAATCTTACGATATACTGTATTTAAGTCCTGCAGAACGTCATTTACACGGTCAATGATTGGTGAGAAATCATCTAACACTACTTCCATACGGATGGTATGTTTTCCTTTTTCTAAATAGAATAAGAATGGTTTATCTGCATCATCTGAAAGAGTATCCATTCTCCAGTCGCCATCATAGTTAAATTCATAGCCGTTCATTTCTTCGAATGGCACCTGTCCGTCGATTGTAATCTTACGATATACAGGAATACCCTGTACGAAGTTCTGTTTGGTGTACATAGAGATGTTGTAGTAGCCGCTTTCGTCTACTTCAAATTCCCATTCCAACCAGTCTCCTACGTTATCCCAGTTCGCTCCACCGATGGTGTTGTTTAAAAGCTCTTTTGCACTATATGGTGCAACTGCTGGTGTGGACTGATCCTGTACTGGATAAAGCATCTGAGATGATTTTTTAATCGCATGTTCTGCCTCGATGGTCTCCATCTGACCTTTGCTATCCTTTGCTCCGGCTTTATCCCAAGCTTTCTTTGTTTCTTCATAGCTTAAAACTTCATCACTATTTCCGATTGTAATAGAACCAAGCATCATTGGCTCTCTAAGAGACATAATGGTAATTGTGTGGAGACCTGCTTCCAAATAAACTGCTAAGTTTCCAGCTACATATCCTTCTGGCTCTGTCACATAAGTAGTAACCCATTCTGGTTTTTCGATCTGATTTGGTTTTAAATCGTTTCCACGATTATCTTTTTCCCATTCTTCGCTGCTGTTACCCCAAATTCTTGAGAATTCTACGTTGTTTAATTCCGAATATGGAAGTTTTCCGTCGATGAAAATACTTCTCTGAATCGAAGCTCCGTTTCCTTCAACTGGGTAATACTCGAAAGCGATTTCGTATAATCCGGCAGTCTTAATCTCTACCTCGTATTCAATAAGACCTGTTTTTTCGGTGTAAACAGAAGTTCCCTGTCTACCCTCGTAGTTTTCATGAGATGCTGCTTCCATGCCTTCTACTCTAACATAATCTGCAGCATTGATCACATACTTATCCGTAGGTCTTTTGTCTGGCATCTGCTGAAGGTATTCACGATAGCCCATGACTTTGGTGTAGTTGTCGGTCTGTTCCGCATATTCATCCAAGCTAACATCCGTTTTAGCCTGATAATCTTGAACCGGAAAAACGCCAGAAGTCAAAACGCAAATCACAGCCAGCATAACAGCTATACTTCTACGCATAGATTTGTGAATTCTTTTTTTGTTACAACCTTTTTTCATTCGATTCATTCCTTTCTTAGTGACGGTTCATATCTAAGTCAAGTTTAAGTTCTGAATATTTGTTTTGTTCCAAGATTCTTGTACATGGATAATCCACTCTATCCTGTGCTGCACTTGGATACATGAACGTGTCGTTCGTTCTTTCTGCTGTCCACTCATGCGCTCCTTCTGTTGAATAAAGCGTTGCGTTTTTGATAATAATATTATTTAAGTAAATGTCTTCATTGGTATTGTAGAGTATTACCTCTTCCCAATCCTCTGAATAATTTGCTCCTGTACGATCTCTCTTGATGTCCTCTGGGAAATCAATTGCATAATCCTGATAGAGGCTTAAGTTGCTACCATCTGCTTTGGAATAGAGAACTTCAAATGTTGCGCTGTCTACTAACTTATCATCTTCGTTCATATCAAAGATACGAATTGTAGCATATCCATCTTTTTCCGTACAATCTAATTCCAGTTTGTAGTCGTGTTCTGGATTTAAGCTGATGGATGATTCATACCAAGAAAAGGTTTCGCTCTCGCTAGTATGTAATAAATTGTAGAATAGGTGCCATTCCTGAGAACCGCCTGCATAGCAGAATCCTGTGTCGATACAGTTTAAAAACTCTTCGTTTTCATCATATACGTCGATGCCAAGGAAGATATAACTATTCGTCCACTTCTGATCACTGGTTCGTCTCATGTTGATTTTTGCCTGGCTCATATGGAATTCATAGGTTGCTTTGTTGTATCCAATTTTAGAATAAACTACAAATGCAGGACCATCATTGTCCCCCATATATTTTCCACTATTCCTGAACCCAAGATTTGTGTTTGTAAGTTCCATTTTCTGTCTAAACCTCCTGTTTGCATAATTTTCCATAGTCATTATTAAACATTATATATATTATACAAAAAACTTGCAATAATCAGATGACGTCTTGTCGATTATTTTCAAAATTTCTGCATTGTTCTGTTTCTACTTTCACAATTTGTAAAAAAATACATCTCGAAAGATGAAAGTTCTTTCGAGATGTATTGGTTTTTACGCTATTATTTTACGCATATTTTGTTTTGCTGTTTTCTTTTATGCGTTACGTTTTTTAAGCCCAAAAGCTACGCAAGCCATTGCTACAAAGAGAACTGCTACCATAAGAGCTACTGGCATGCTGTCGCCAGTCTGTGGAGCATCTGGTTCTTCCTGTGTTTCTCCAGTTGCTGGAAGGATTACGTTCTTGAAGTTTGTAAGCTGTGTACGAGCTTCATCCTGCCATACCTGTTCACAGTCTTCACAGTACCAGTATTCGATGTTTCCGTTTTCTGTTGCTGTTGGAGCTTTCGCTTCTACGTGAATTACTTCTCCACCTACTTCTGGAAGGATTACGTTCTTATAGTTTGTAAGCTGTGTACGAGCTTCATCCTGCCATACCTGTTCACAATCATAGCAAATCCAGTATTCAATGTTTCCTTCATAGTGGCAGCCTGGTTCTACTGCTTCCATGTGTACAAAGTTATCGCTTCCGGTTGCTGGAAGAATTACATTCTTAGAGTTTGTTACCTGTGTAAGTGCTTCATCTGTCCAGAAGCCTTCACAGTCTGG
>JAGBEZ010000155.1 GCA_017936725.1 Agathobacter sp. | reverse complement strand
TGACAAAATCATACATACATCAAATTTGTACTATAATGTGCCTGCATCGGAGGCAGCAAAGAAATTGACTGAAATTGCCGGAATGAGCAGAGTATTCTTTACCAACAGTGGAACAGAGGCTATCGAAGGTGCATTAAAGGCTGCACGTAAATATTCTTATAATAAGTATGGAACTGAGCGTTACGAAATTATTGCCATGAACCATTCCTTCCACGGAAGAAGTATGGGTGCGCTTTCCGTAACAGGAACTTTAAAATACAGAACTCCATTTGAACCTCTGATTGGCGGAGTAAAATTTGCAGATTTTAATGATTTTGCGTCGGTAAAAGCAGCCGTGACTGACAAAACTTGTGCAATCCTTATGGAAACCGTACAGGGCGAAGGTGGTATATATCCTGCAACACCAGAATTCCTGCAAAGTGTCAAAGCGCTTTGTGAAGAAAAGGATATTCTTCTTATTTTAGATGAAATTCAGTGTGGTATGGGACGTACAGGCGAGATGTTTGCATTCCAGGGATATGATGTGAAGCCAGATATTATGACCTCAGCAAAAGCATTAGGCTGTGGTGTGCCTGTAGGTGCGTTTCTTATGACAGAACGTGTGGCAGAAAAGTCGTTAGAGCCTGGTGACCATGGTACGACGTATGGCGGAAATCCATTGGTTGGAGCGGCGGTATCCACGGTTTTCGATATTTATGAAGAAAAAGATATTTTAACTCACGTTAAAGAAGTGAGTGCATATCTGGAAGAAAAACTGGAAAAACTGGTAGAAACCTATGACTTTATAACTGCGCGTCGAGGCAAAGGCTTGATACAGGGATTGGTAGTAACTGTAAAACCTGCCGATGTATGTAAAAAAGCATTGGAAAATGGGCTCGTGATTATCTCTGCAGGTGCAGATGTACTCCGCATTGTTCCACCTCTTGTGATTGAAAAAGAACATGTGGATGAGATGATCTGTAAATTGGAGCATACTTTTTCTGAAATATTATTGTAATATAATCTTGTAATATTTGTAAAAATTCGTTAAAATATAAAAGACATTGAGACTCCTTCCTCAAAGGAAGGAGTAATTTATGAGAAAAACATATAATTTTTTTAAAGGTGTGCTGTTTAGCACACTTGTTGTCGTGTGTTTATGTGGATGCGGAAAAGAAACCGCCTATTACATGGAAGACGAAATGTCAGTCTCACAATCGCCCCAACAGGAGCAGGGTAATGCTTCGAAGGAAGATTCAAAAGAGAGTGAGAAACCAGATATCTACGTCTATGTATGTGGACAGATTCAAAAGCCTGGAGTTTATACCATTCCAGAAGGCAGCAGAGTGTGTGATCTTTTTGCGATAGCGGGAGGATTTACAGAAGGTGCTGCTACGAATTATTGGAATCAGGCGCGGCTCTTAAAGGATGGTGAGATGATTTACGTTCCTACGAAAGAGGAGGTAAAGGACCGAACCTTTGAAGGAACTACCACAAGTGACGCAGAAACAGACGCACCGAAAAAAGTAAATATCAATACAGCGTCCAAAGAGGAGCTTTTGACGATTCCAGGTGTTGGAGAGGCAAAGGCTTCGGCAATCCTAGCATATCGCGAGGAGAATGGTCCCTTCTCTTCTATAGAAGAGTTAAAGAAGGTGGATGGGATCAAGGATGGTGTATTTTCTAAAATGAAGGATTATATCGAAATTTAACTGAGGTGAAAAATGGGGAAAAGAGTTCTTGTAGTAGATGATGAAAAATTAATTGTAAAGGGTATCCGATTCAGTCTGGAGCAGGAGGGGATGGAAGTCGACTGCGCGTATGACGGAGAAGAGGCTTATAATATGGCAAAAGCGAAGGAATATGACATGATTCTTTTGGATGTTATGCTTCCAAAAATGAATGGTTTTGAGGTATGTCAGGCAATTCGTGAGTTTTCAGATATGCCAATCATCATGCTTACTGCAAAGGGCGATGATATGGATAAAATCCTAGGATTGGAATACGGCGCAGACGATTATATTACAAAGCCATTTAATATATTAGAAGTTAAGGCGAGAATCAAAGCAATCATGCGTCGTACAACTGGTGGAACGAAAAAAGAAAGCACGAGTTCTGTGATTGAAAAAGGTGATTTAAAATTAGATTGTGACAGCAGAAGACTCTTTATTCTTGGAAAAGAGATCAATCTTACCGGAAGAGAGTTTGAACTGTTAGAGCTGCTTGTAAAGAATGAGAATAAAGTTTACAGCAGAGAAAAACTCTTAGAAACGGTATGGGGTAAGGATTATCCAGGTGATGTTCGTACGGTAGACGTACATGTGCGTCGTCTAAGAGAAAAGATAGAAAATAATCCAAGTGAACCAAAGTATGTTCACACCAAATGGGGCGTTGGATATTTTTATCGAGGAGAATAAGAATGTAAAAAAGATTGTACGAAAAAAGTACAATCTTTTTTTGATTTATTTCCAATAATAGGTTGAATTGTAAAGAATTGTGTGCTATGTTTACTACATAGGTATAAGTTTGTCCTTGTATGCTATAAAATGTTTTTGCTTCGAAATATGCTATAGCATAATAGGATAAATGGAGGCTTAAAAAAATAAAATGGAGGATGAGAAAAATGCTCAAAAAAAATCTCAAAAGATTATTGGCATTGGTAGCAGTATTTGCAATGGCAATTACTCTTATTACAGTGCCAAACGCATCTGCTCAGGCAGATGAAGCAGCAAGCGGTACATATGATTGCGCTAACACTTGGTGGGGCGGCGCAACTAATATCGTTTGTTATGCAGCTGAAGATTCAACAATTGGAGATATGGAAACAGCAAAAGGTAATCACCCAGGTGCTGATGGATTCACATGGTGGACATCTGTTGTTTTAGAACTCCAGGAAGACGGTAACTATGCCGTTACAGAAATCATTGCTCCTGGTGCAAGCACTAGATTAGACGTAGAGCTTAAAACAGGAAGACTTGTAATTAATTATCATAGCGAAGCAACAAAAGCAGACAGCGTTGCATTCTTTAATTCATTACAGGTAGGCGATGTATTATCATACGTAGGTATTTGGGGAGGAACTCCTGACTGGGCTACTCTTGCAAGCGGCGGCGACGTAGCTACTTTCACAAAATATGTAGCACCAGTTGAACCAGAATGTACTCACGAAGGTGTAGTACATATGGATGCAGTAGAACCAGGTTGCCACTACAATGGTAACGTTGAATACTGGGTATGCTACGAATGTGAAAGCTTCTGGACAGATGAAGCTCTTACACAGGTAACAAACTCTAAGAGTGTTATCCTTCCAGCAACAGGCGGCGAAGTAGTTCACATGGAAGCAATCGAAGCAGGATGCCATATGAATGGACAGATTGAACACTGGGTATGCTACGACTGTGAACAGGTATGGCAGGACGAAGCTCTTACACAGCTTACAAACATTAAGAACGTAGTACTTCCAGCAGTAGGCGGCGAAGTAGTTCACGTAGAAGCAGTTGCTCCAACAGCAACAGAAAATGGTAACAATGAATACTGGTATTGTGAAGACTGTGAACAGGTATGGCAGGATGAAGCTCTTACACAGCTTACAAACCGTATGAACGTAATCCTTCCAGCAACTGGAGAAGAAGAACCAGCATTTGATGCTGATGTAACAGCTACATTTGCAAATGGTTATGATTGGACAAATGGCGTAAACAATCTCTATGTATTCGCAGCTGAAAATTCAACCGTTGCAGAAATCACAGGTCAGGGTGAAGGATTCATGGCATATTGGCCATCAGCAATTTTAGAAGCAAATGAAGATGGAACGTATACAGTAGTAGCACCAGTTGATTTTGCACTCAATAATGGAGCAGAGACAGTAGCACTTGAAGAAGGTGTAGTTGTCCTTATGTCTCATTCTACAACAAGTTATGTAGAAGGCTATGACTGGATTTGTGGATTAGCAGAAGGCGATGTTATAGTTATGGATACTGCATGGGCAGATATTGCTGCAGCATATGGTGCAGTTGAAGTAGGTCTTGCAGTTGCTGAAGTAGAAGGAGCATGTGCTCATGAAGGCTTAGTACATATGGACGCAGTAGAACCAGGATGCCATTATGATGGTAACATTGAATACTGGGTATGCTATGATTGCGAAACAGTATGGCAGGATGAAGCTCTTACACAGATTACAAACATCAAGAACGTAGTTCTTCCAGCAAAAGGAAGCGAAAACTTAGTATACTTCCCAGCAGTAGACCCAGGATGTCACTATGATGGATGTATCGAATACTGGTACTGCCCAGACTGTGATCAGGTATGGCAGGACGAAGCTCTTACACAGCTTACAAATCATAAGAACGTAGTAGTTCCAGCAGTAGGCGGCGAAGTAATTCACGTAGAAGCAGTTGCTCCAACAGCAACAGAAGATGGTAACATCGAATACTGGTACTGTGAAGAATGTGAAACAGTATGGCAGGATGAAGCTCTTACACAGATTACAAACTTCAAGAACGTAATTCTTCCAGCAACTGGAGAAGAAGAACCAGCATTTGAAGCTGATGTAACAGCTACATTTGCAAATGGTTATGATTGGACAAATGGCGTAAACAATCTTTATGTATACGCAGCTGAAAATTCAACTGTTGCAGAAATCAATGGTCAGGGTGAAGGCTTCGTGTCATATTGGCAGTCAGTAATTTTAGAAGCAAATGAAGATGGAACATATACAGTAGTAGCACCAGTTGATTTCGCAATCAATAATGGAGCAGAGACAGTAGCACTTACAGAAGGTGTAGTTGTACTTATGGCTCATGATTCTACATCTTATGTAGATGGTTATAACTGGATCTGTGGATTAGCAGAAGGCGATGTTGTA
>JAGBEZ010000013.1 GCA_017936725.1 Agathobacter sp. | reverse complement strand
GTAGGAATAGATTTCATCTATTTTTTCTACCACCTCATCATCTAAAAGCGCATCTCCTTTTACGGTAGAAGCACCTGCCTGACCAATAATCAAAAGCTGCCCCGTCATATTTAGCATGGTCTTAATACCGAAACATACGATAGCAAGACAAAGCACCGTCGTAAGCACACCAAAGGCAAACCCATGTCTTTTGAAAAAACTTTCTTTTTCTTCTATCTGTGTTGGTTCCTCATTTGCATATACTTCACTTAATTCTTCTAAATCCCTATTATACTGCATACGAATTCCTTCTTCTCATAAAATACTTTGATGTCTATTCTACCCCATTTAGGCACTTTTTTCCACATTATTTTTGAATAAAAATAAAAAGGGAATATTCGCATATTCCCTTTTCGTAGTATTTCAAAAATTTTCTTTAATTAATTACACCTTAAGGTGCTTGCGGATCGTCCACATACTTCCAAGAAGACCGATACCTACGCCCAGTGCAAGTCCAATCGGAATCAATCCGTTGAACAGAATGTGTGGTGATACAAATTCTAAGAGGGAACCTACGAACGCAAATTTCTCTGCAACGTAAATCACCACTTTATCATAAAGCACATAGAGTAACGTCAGTGGCACGCTGGCACCTACTAAACCGATTACGATACCTTCCACAATGAACGGGGCACGAACCAGATAATCCGTCGCACCAATCAGTTTCATAATCGCAATCTCTTCTCTACGAACTGCAATACCTACGGTAATGGTATTGTTGATTAAGAAGATTGCTACGCAAAGCAAAATCGCAATAATACCGCCTGATACAATACTAAGAATTTTATTAAATTCCGTTAATGTTTCTGCAACTGACTGTGACTGTTTGACGTCTCTGACGCCATCAATGCTCTCTAAATATTTTACCAAAGCAGACTGCTTGGATATATCTTTTAAATAAATCTCGTAGTTTGCAGAATTGGCCAATGGATTTTCGGAAAATCCTGCTGCATACTCTTCATTTCCTTCAAAGTACACATCTTTAAAACTTTCCCACGCTTCTTCTGCGGATACAAATATCATATCGCGCACTTCTGGACGCTCTTTGACGTCCGCACCAATCTCTTTGATTTGTTCCTCCGAAAGACCTTCATCAAAAAATACGGTAATCGCAACACTTTCTTCTGCATCCTGTACCATTGCGTTTACGTTGAATACCAAAATATAGAAAATACCAAACATAAAAATGCATGCTGCCATCGTCGCCATAGAAGCAAGCGAAAACATTTTGTTTCTGGCAATATTTTTAAAACCTTGCTGAACAGAATAGAAAAACGTATTAATCTTCATACACTGCACCTCCTGTCTTGCTATCACTTACGATAACACCTTTCTGCACAGTGATGACACGCTTTTTCATTACTTTTACGATTTCCATGTTATGTGTTACCACAATAACGGTTGTACCGCGGTCATTGACTTCTTCTAATAATTTCATGATTTCCCATGCATTATTGTTGTCGAGGTTTCCTGTTGGTTCATCAGCCAAAAGAATACTTGGGTTATTAATCAGGGCTCTCGCAATAGCTACACGCTGCTGCTCGCCACCAGATAGTTCCTTTGGATAAGAACGATACTTTGCCGCCAATCCTACCATAGACAAAAAGGATGGCACCTTTTTCTTAATGTTTCTGGTTGATTCACCGATTACCTTTTGTGCAAAGGCAATATTTTCATATACGTTTCTATCCTTTAACAAACGGAAATCCTGAAAAACAACACCAATATTTCTTCGGAATTTTGGAATTTGTCTTCTTCTTATCTTGCTTAAGTTCTTCCCATTAATCATAATGGTGCCTTCCGAAGGCTCTAATTCCTTTAATAATAGTTTAATCATAGTAGACTTGCCCGATCCGCTGTCGCCTACGATAAACACAAATTCTCCATCTTCAATTTCCAGGTTAACATCGTTCAGCGCAGGTATCCCTGCCGAATATGACTTGCTGACATGTTCCAGTTTAATCATTTAAATTAAGTCTCCTTATTCTAATAATCCAGTGACTCCATATACTTCATGTACTTAACTACCATAAGCGCAATTCTAAATGTAATTGCATCTTCAAACACACGCAAATCAAGACCTGTGCTCTTCTGCAGCTTATCCAATCGATACACAAGTGTGTTTCTATGAATATACAACTGTCTTGAAGTTTCCGATACATTTAAGCTGTTTTCAAAGAATTTATGAATGGTAGATAGAATTTCTTCATCAAAATCATCTGGTGATCTGCCATCAAAAATCTCTTTGATAAACATCTTACAAAGTGGTATTGGAAGCTGATAAATCAAACGTCCAATTCCAAGCTGCGAATATGCGATTACATCTCTTTCTTCAAAGAAAATCTTTCCTACATCTAACGCCATGCGGGCTTCTTTATAGGAACGAGATACTTCTTTTAGTTCATTTACGATGGTACCATAAGATACATGTACATCGTTATTCGGGTCTCCACGGAATAAGTTGATAATCACCTCTGCTGTTTTCTCAAGGTCCTCATACTTCTCATTCTCTGACAATTCTTTTACAACTATAATATTTTTCTCATCTACAGCTGTAACGAAGTCCTTTGATTTGCCACCAAAAAGACCACGAATTTTCTCTAATTCGTTTCCATCTTTGTCGCGATTTGTCTCAACAATAAATACGACACGTTTCACTTCTGTTTCAATGTGCAGTTTCTTTGCACGATTATAGATATCTACTAAAAGGAGATTGTCTAATAAAAGGTTCTTGATAAAGTTGTCCTTATCAAAACGCTCTTTGTATGCAACCAGAAGATTCTGAATCTGGAAGCTTGCAATCTTGCCAATCATGTATACATCTTCACTTTCCCCATAAGCCAAAAGAATGTACTCAAGCTGATGCTCATCAAATATCTTAAAAAACTGGCAGGCGCCTACTACCTGACTGTCTGCCGGAGAACTTACAAAGCTCTGCGTAGGCTCTATAAATTTATCTGCATCCTGAAAGGTCGCAGCTAAAATCTTTCCTTCCACATCTATAACACAAAAATCTGTTTTTGTAATATTTTTCAGTCCATCGATTGTATTTTGTAATATCTGATTGGAAATCATATCTTTTCTCCTTATCCCCCATATTTGCATTTTGCATAAATACCGTTTTATATTTTAATGCATTATGGCAAAAATAGAAAGAGCAAACATGCATTTTTTATGCATTTTCTCTCTTTCTTCGCTTAAAATCTAGTAATTTTTAACTAAAATTCCTTTTTATACTCCTGAAAACCTTCCCCTAATACTTCCTTCACATCTGACACAATTACAAATGCATTTGGGTCCACTTCGTTTACAAGATCTTTTAAAGCAACAATTTCTTTCTGCGTAACGATGCAGTACAAAACACATTTATCTGCCTTCGTGTACATACCTTTTGCCTGAAGACCGGTTACGCCTCGCTCTAAGTCTAACATAATACGTTTTGAAATCTCTTCGTGCTCGTTCGTAATGATATATGCTGCTTTGGAATAATTAATACCTTCTACAACCAAATCAGATACCTTCGTCTGAACGATAATACCAATAATCGCATACAGGGTTGGGCGCATACCGAAAATGAAAAGACCCAACAACACAACCATACCATCAATCACCTGCAAGATTTGCACAATTGAATAATGGCGGAATTTTAACTGCACCAATGCAGATACCATATCTGTTCCACCAGTCGTTGCACCAACGCGAATTACAAATCCAATTCCAGCACCAGCACACACACCACCAAAAATTGCTGCAATCATCAAGTCTCCCTCTGCCATATTGATAGAAGGAAGAATATACAGCCATACGGAAAGCATGATGGTACCAAACAAGGTTTTTCCTATGAATTTTTTACCCTTTAAAAAATAAGACAAAATAAATACTGGTACGTTGAGTGCAATATTCGTCAGCCAAAGCGGAATACCACCCTCTATAAATACACTGGTAACGTGTTTGATAACAATTGCCAAACCACTGAATCCGCCAGTTACCAATCCAACCTGATCATAAAAGCATGCAATACCAAATGCTAAAATTCCCGTTCCAATTATGATTAAAATATAATCATAAAATTTACCGTGTTTTCTCATATCTCTCCATTCTCTTTCTTAAGAATCTTTGTCTTCCCTGGCTTCATCCTTGACATAATTCATCAGACGGTATTTTCTTAGTTTCTTTAAAAACATAATTTTAAGACTATGCTTTTGTCCTGCTATTTTTCCACTACCGATTCCGTACCAAAGTCTGGTGGATAACATTCCCTTGTGATGTGCCAGAAAATGCTCTTGCACTGGCGAAGGCAACACACTAAGAATGACATCTGGAGCTATCGTATTGATATCATTGATAATATCCTCCTCTGCTCCGCTACATTCCGCAAGTGCGACCATACCTGCCACATTTAGTCTTGGAAACTCCTCTGCAATATATTCACACGTTTGTGTAATTTCCTGATTATCTTCTCCTAAAACAAAAATGGAATATTTGTTACGTTCTAATATGCGCATCAATTGAAAAAAGAATTCACGTCTTTCAATTTCTCTTCTGCGCAAGCTTGTGTTTGCCCCCACTGCATCCCAAACACCATTTTCTGCAATTACCGTAACATCCAGCGCTTCTACGACCTCTTTTACCGTTTCATCTTCCTTTGCCAACAAGACTGTTCGCATATAGATTTCTTCCACAGTCGTAAAAATATGTTTATCAAGTTTTTCCCCAATACGTGTCAAATTTTCCAATGCGGTATAACTATTCAGTTTTATTCCTGCTATTGTAAATTCCTTAATCATGACACCTCAGTATAACAAAACGAGTAAAATTTGGCAAGCGTTTTAATTGTTCGACAATTTACGACATTTTGCACTTGTTTTTTTACTTTTTGATTGTCAATGCCTATTTCAATTTTTTTCCATTTTATGCAATTTTTATTACAACTTCACAAAACAGTTGTTCTTTTTTTCTCTGTTTTTTCCTTAAAAAAACCAAATACTTTTTGTGGATAACGTGAATAAGTTCGTGTATAACTCGATTTTTTGTGGTTTTTCAGCACTCCAAATGTGGATAACTTCTAAACCACAACCGTTCTCATTTTGCAAGTCTTTTTTTGGTACATGCGTATCTTTGTGCAACTTGTACAAATTGTAACGCAAAAAGAATCTTAGAAAGTTTTACGAAAAAGAAAATTGCCTCTCATATGCTGCGAAACACGACTTTCGCTCTAAGTGAGCTCGTCACGTTGCTAACCTCATAGTCGCCAAATACAGGCGCCTATTCGCTAAGCAACGACGGCTCCCTAAAGGTTTCGCACCATATGAGAGGCAATTTCCTTTTTCTTACGCTTTGACTAATCTTTTCTGCGTGAAATTTGCTACAAGACATTATATACCCCCTCTACTGTAATAACGAATTAGAACAGCAAATTAGATTTCTTTTGAAAAGCAAGAAAAGCAGAATGGCATACTATATAATACGAAACCTTTGGGGTGCCGTCGTTACTTAATAAGCAGACCGCCACTTTTGCGGGATGCGAATTTAGTAACGCGACGTGCTCACCTAGAGCGAAAGTCGTGTTTCGTATGATATAGTATGCCATTCTGTTTTTCGTAGTATTTAGATAAACTAATTTACTGTTCTAATTCGTTCTTAAAAGATGCGGCGAATTGCGAGCACTTTTTTGTATCTCCAGTTATTGGTAATCTTGATACCATCTTTTTTATTTGAAGCATGTACAATTTTTCCATCTCCGATATAGATAGCCACATGTCCACTATAGCAGATGATATCTCCAGGCTGTACATCGGATGCGCTTACAGAATATCCAACACTTCTCATTTTGTAAGAGCTGTGTGGAAGGCTTACACCATAAGCTTCGTAGATTTTCATAACAAAGCCTGAGCAGTCCGCACCCTTTGTTAAACTTGTACCGCCCCATACATATGGGTTTCCAACGAACTGTACTGCATAGTCTACTACAGACTGTCCGCTAACGCCTGCAGGTGCATTGTATTTTTTATTTGAAGATGTTTTGTTATTATTCTTCTTGGCAGCTTCCTGTCTTCTGCGTTCTGCTGCTTCTGCTTCTTTACGTGCAGCTTCCTCTGCTTTGGATTCCGCATAACTATATACAGTTTCTACAGATACAAACTCTGCAGATACATATCCTGTAGATGATTTATACTGAACCTTATACCATCCTGGTATTGATTCATCCAAAACTGTCACTTTATTACCAATGGAAAGTAATGCATTGATGCCAGACTCTGTAGTTGCTTCCTTACGAAGTCTAAGTGTATCTGTGTTTACTGTAGCGATTCTCTGTGATGCTGCTTTACATGTAGCTTCATCACCAACGATAACATAATCTGCAGATACATAACCTGTTACGGAACCAGATGTTACCTTGTACCATCCATCTAAGGTTTCCAGTACGGTTGCTGCACCTTTTACATATAACTTACCAAGTACTTCTGCCTCTGCGTTAGCTTCAGCTCTAATATTTAAATATTCATTTACATTTGCGATTGCAATGTTTGCATATGGATTTACAGGTTCTGCTACAACTGGTGCTTCGTTTTCTTCCACGTCTGCGTAGAGTTCATCTTCTGTGGAATCTTCGATTACTACTGTGTCTGTAATTGCAGAATGTGCGCCAGCCGAAAAGCTATATGGAGTTACTGTGATGTAGTCTGTACTTTCAGCAGCTTTTGCAGTAAATGTTTCTGCTGGAACTGTTGTAACTAAAAGTGCTGCAACTAAAAGTCCTGCTGTAAGTCTTACTCCCTTGTTTTTCATTATATCCTCCAAATTCAAATGAATTGTTAATTTTGTTACGAATTTGTTACAAATGTTACGGTGCTATTATAGCAACACTATCTACAAGTGTCAAGTATTAAATCCTTGTATTCTAAAAAGTACAAAACGGAGCCGTTTTTCAACCGCTCCGCTGTAACTATTTCGTATTATTTTGTAAAAAATCCTATTTTACTGCAATTGCTTCAATTTCGAGCAACACGTCTTTTGGAAGTCTTGCCACTTCTACGCAGCTTCTTGCTGGAAATTCCGATGTGAAATATTCCTTGTAAACTTCGTTGATCGTTCCAAACTCGTTCATTTCTTTAATAAATACTGTTGTTTTGATTACGTTGTCTAAACTGGTACCAGCTGCCTCTAAAAGATTCTTAAGGTTTGTAAGTGCCTGATTTGCCTGCGCTACTGTTCCTTCTGGAATTTCACCTGTTGCTGGATTTACTGGAATCACACCAGAAGTATATACCATGCCGTTTACCTCAATTGCCTGTGAATAAGGTCCAATTGCTGCTGGTGCTTTGTCTGTGCTAATAATGTTTTTCATATTATCTATCTCCTTTAAATTTATTTTACTAGTCGAATCTTTCCATCTGTAATATCGATGACACGCTGTTTGTACAAATGTCCCACTGCTCTCTTAAATGCATTCTTGCTAAGTCCGGTTTCACGCTTGATAACCTCTGGACTTGCTTTTTCTGAGAATGGAAGTACTCCTGCATAGGACTCAATCAATTCTAGTATTTTTTCTGCATCTGCATCCATTTGAATGTATGCTTTCTCACGTAAGGTTAAATCCAGTTTGCCATCTGGCTTAACCGCTACTACCTTTGCATCAATGATATCGCCAATGCGAAGATAACTATGGTCTTCATGACCTGGAATGCGTGCGGAGTATTTGTCATCTACCGCAACGAAGGTTCCAAAGTTATCACTAAATTCATACACACGACCAGTTACCATATCATCTTTCTTATATGGCGAATCTGTGGATAAAAGATTATAGATTCCCTTCATGCTGGCACAAAGGCGGTTACTCTTGTCCGTATAAACGGTTACAAGCACTTCATCTTCTGGCTGCACCTTCTGCGTCATCTCTTTAAATGGAAGGAACAAATCCTTTTCCAATCCCCAATCCAAAAAGGCTCCTATTTTTCCAATTTCTTTTACTGTAAGTACACCAAACTGGCCTAGTGTAAGCTTCGGCTCATTCGTCGTCGCAATCATTCGATCTTTTGAGTCTTTATATAAGAAGACTTTGATCTTATCGCCGCGTTTTGCTTCTGCTGGCACCTGTTTTGCTG
>JAGBEZ010000154.1 GCA_017936725.1 Agathobacter sp. | reverse complement strand
GATTACTTTAGTTAAGTCTCCTATCGGAGCAGTACCAAAACACAGATCTACTCTTTTAGCAATGGGTCTCAAGAAGCTTAACAAGACAGTTGTTTTACCAGACAATGCTGCTACAAGAGGACAGATTCAGCAAGTAAGACATTTAGTTAAAGTAGAAGAAGCTTAAAGAAAGGAAGGTGTCATCATGGAATTATCTAACTTAAGACCTGCAGAAGGTTCTAAACACAGTGATAATTTTAGAAGAGGCCGTGGACACGGTTCAGGCAATGGCAAGACTGCTGGTAAGGGTCACAAGGGTCAGAAGGCTCGTTCTGGCGCTCCAAGACCAGGTTTTGAAGGTGGTCAGATGCCATTATACAGACGTATTCCTAAGAGAGGTTTCACCAATAGAAACACTAAGGAAATCGTTGCAATCAATTTAGCAGCTCTTGAAGGATTCGAGAACGATACAGTTGTTGATGTTAACGCATTAGTAGAAGCTGGCATTGTAAAGAATCCAAGAGATGGCGTTAAGATTCTCGGAAATGGAGAGCTTACCAAGAAGTTAAATGTTAAAGTAAATGCATACTCTGCATCTGCAAAGAAAAAAATTGAAGCTCTTGGTGGAACAGCAGAGGTGATGTAACATGTTTACAACACTGAAGAATGCATTCAAGATAAAAGAGATTCGTAACAAAATTTTATTTACTCTGGCTATGATGGTTGTGATCCGTTTTGGATCACAGCTTCCGGTGCCAGGAACAAATCGCGATTTCTTCGCTGTTTGGTTCGCTTCCCAGGCGGGAGATGTATTTAATTTGTTTAATGCATTTACAGGTGGTTCTTTTTCTAGTTTTTCTGTATTAGCGTTGAGTATTTCTCCGTACATTACTTCTTCTATTATCATGCAGCTATTAACTATTGCCATTCCAAAGTTGGAAGAAATGCAGAAAGAAGGAGAAGATGGCCGTAAGAAAATTGCTTCAATCACACGTTATGTGACAGTAGCATTAGCTCTTATTCAGTCTGCAGCAATGGCTATCGGTTTTGGTAACCAGGGTCTGTTACAGGAATACAACGCATTGAACATTATTACAGTTGTTGCAGCTTTAACAGCCGGTAGTGCTTTCCTTATGTGGATTGGTGAAAGAATTACAGAAAAGGGTGTAGGAAATGGTATTTCCATTATTTTGGTAATTAACATTTTATCTACTATTCCTAATGATTTTGTAAATCTTGCAGAACAGTTCGTAATCGGAAAGGCTCCAGCAACTGCTATTTTAGCAGCTGTAATTATCCTTGCAATTATTCTTGGCATGGTTGTGTTTATTGTACTGTTGAATTCCGGTACACGTAATATTCCGGTTCAGTATGCACAGAAAGTACAAGGCAGACGAAGTGTTGGCGGACAAAATTCAAAAATTCCTTTAAAGGTAAATACATCAGGTGTTATTCCTGTTATTTTTGCTTCTTCCATCATGCAGACTCCACTTATCATCTGTTCCTTCTTTGGGGTTGAGGCAAATGGATTCTGGGGTGAAGTATTAAAGGTATTAAACTCAAGTAACTGGTGTAAAATCTCCGCTCCGGTATATTCTATCGGTTTACTGATTTACATTGTTTTAGTAGTAGCATTTGCATATTTCTATACCTCAGTTACTTTTAATCCTATGCTGATTGCGGATAATTTAAAGAGACAGGGTGGATTTATACCGGGTATCAGACCAGGACGTCCAACCTCTGAATATTTAAATAAAGTATTAAACCGCATTGTATTCATTGGTGCAGTTGGCTTACTTGTTGTTGCCGTTGTTCCATTTATCTGCGCAGGTGTATTTAATGCAACCGTATCTTTTGCAGGTACATCACTTATCATTATCGTAAGTGTTATATTAGAGACTATTTCGCAGATTGAATCTCAGATGCTTGTTCGTAATTATAAAGGATTCTTAAATGATTAAAATCATGGTATCTGGGTGAAAATTAGTTTTTCACCCAGATTTTGTTTTTTAACTTGTAAATATCTTGCTTAAAGCAAGAAAAAAATAGAAAGAGGGCACTCATATGAAAATTATTATGTTAGGAGCTCCTGGTGCCGGCAAAGGCACACAGGCAAAAATGATCGCTGACAAATATCAGGTACCACACATTTCTACAGGTGATATTTTCAGAGCAAACATCAAAAATGGTACAGAGCTTGGAAAAGAAGCTAAGAAGTACATGGATCAGGGCTTATTAGTTCCGGATGAATTAACTGTAAAGCTGTTATTAGATCGCGTCGCTAATCCGGATTGTGCTAACGGTTATGTTTTAGACGGTTTCCCACGTACTATTCCTCAGGCAGAAGTTTTAGATGCTGCATTAACTGAGCTTGGCGACAAGATTGACTACGCTGTTAATGTAGATGTTCCGGATGAGAATATCGTAAAGAGAATGAGCGGGCGTCGTGCTTGTCTTGCATGTGGTGCTACATATCATATTGAACATATTCCACCAAAGACAGAAGGCATCTGTGATAAATGCTGTCAGAAACTTGTATTAAGAGAAGATGACAAGCCGGAAACAGTTATGAAGCGTCTGAATGTTTATCATGAGCAGACTCAGCCATTGATCGATTTCTATTCCAATAAAGGCATTCTCAAGTCTGTAGACGGTACAGTAGACATGATGGATGTATTTGCTGCTATCGTAGAGATATTAGGCTAATTTGGAGGCGAGATAATGGCTATTACAATTAAATCTGCCAGAGAAATTGAACTAATGCGTGAATCAAACAAAAGAATTGCGGAAGTTCATAAAGCAATGGAAGAATTGATTAAGCCGGGAATTACTACTTGGGAGCTTGATGAATTTGCTGAAAGAATGATTCATAAAATGGGCTGCATACCAAACTTTAAGAATTATAACGGGTATCCGGCAACAGTATGCTGCTCTGTAAATGATGAAGTAGTACATGGTATTCCAAGCAAGACTCGCGTTTTGCAGGACGGAGATATCATTAGTCTGGATATGGGGTTGATCTATAATGGTTTTCATTCTGATGCCGCCAGAACTCACGCGGTAGGCAATGTTGCTCCGGAAGTTCTGAAACTTATGGAAGTTACCAAACAGAGCTTCTTTGAGGGCATTAAATATGCGGTTGCAGGACATCATTTACATGAAATCTCCAATGCAATAGACGATTACGTAAGTCAGTTTGGGTATGGTATTGTGTATGATCTGACCGGACACGGAATTGGCAGGGCGCTCCATGAGAGCCCTGAAATACCGAATTTCAGACAGCGTACCAGAGGACCTAAGCTGCGCGCAGGCATGACTCTTGCCATTGAGCCTATGATCACATTAGGCAGACCGGACGTGGCATGGCTGGATGATGACTGGACTGTAGTTACAGAAGACGGTTCCTGGGCTGCGCATTATGAGAATACTATTCTCATTACAGATGGAGAACCGGAAATTCTTACCTTATATTAAATATTTTCTATTGTATTTTTGGAAAGTATTGGTTACAATATTATCGAAACAGATTTAGGAGGAATGTTATGTCAAAAGCTGACGTTATAGAAATTGAAGGTACTGTTGTAGAAAAGTTGCCAAATACTATGTTTCAGGTAGAATTGGAAAACGGCCACAAGGTTTTAGCACATATCAGTGGTAAATTGCGCCAGAATTTTATCCGTATTTTACCTGGTGACAAGGTTACATTAGAATTATCTCCATATGACCTTACAAAAGGACGCATTATCTGGAGAGACAAATAATAGCAGAACTGAAAAGTCAAAAATATTCAAGCGGATGTAGCAAAATTTTTTCTGAAAAAAGTAAAATTTTGCTTGCATTCGCTTGCTTTTTATGATAGAGTATATTTTGGTCTTTTATGAAAGGAGGGTTTAACATGAAGGTTAGATCATCAGTAAAACCAATTTGCGAAAAGTGCAAAATTATCAAAAGAAAAGGACAGATCAGAATTATCTGTGAGAATCCAAAGCACAAACAGAGACAGGGATAATCACCGGCTTCCAAGTCATTCATTTATTTGAATGAGAAGTATGTGAGTTCTTGTCCGATTATATTGTATTAGATTAACCCATACGCTTAACTGCGTATTTAATATGATAGATTCGATAGAGCTTGCGGGAGATTACTTGTTGATACCGAAAATTAGGTCCGCTTTTGCAGACCCTCAGCATGTGTGCTGAAGTCGAGTATCGGAAAGATCGGATTTTCTGTCCGATTGGGCGTATAGCCCCAATCAATTAGTAACAGTGCCAATTAACAGACCAAGGGCACAATTATGCAGGTCGTATGACCTAAAATTTTATCAAGCGAAATTGCTTAATGGAGGAAACGTAAATGGCTCGTATCGCAGGTGTAGACTTACCTAGAGAAAAACGTATTGAAATCGGTTTAACATACGTTTACGGTATCGGTAGAGTAAGTTCAAACAAAATCTTAGCACAGGCTGGTGTTAACCCGGATATCCGTGTTAGAGATTTATCAGATGATGATGTAAAGAAGATTCAGGAAATTATCGATGAAACTTATGTTGTAGAAGGTGATTTAAGAAGAGAAATAGCTTTAAACATTAAGAGACTTCAGGAAATCGGCTGCTACAGAGGTATTCGTCATCGTAGAGGTCTTCCAGTTCGTGGTCAGAAGACTAAGACCAACGCGAGAACTCGTAAGGGTCCTAAGAAGACAGTAGCAAACAAGAAGAAATAATTAATTTGTAGGAAGAAAGTAGGTTAGTTTAGAAATGGCTAAAAAAGTTGCAAAGAAAGTAACAAAAAAGTGTATTAAGAAAAACGTTGAACGCGGACAGGCACATATTCAGGCATCTTTTAACAATACAATTGTTACATTAACAGATGCTGAAGGTAATGCTCTTAGCTGGGCAAGTGCTGGTGGTCTTGGTTTTAAAGGTTCAAGAAAATCTACTCCATATGCTGCACAGACAGCAGCTGAAACAGCTACAAAGGCTGCTTTAGTTCATGGTTTAAAGACAGTAGATGTTTTCGTTAAGGGACCAGGTTCAGGACGTGAAGCAGCAATCCGTGCATTAAATACAGCAGGATTAGAAGTAACAAGTATTACAGACGTAACACCAGTACCACACAATGGTTGTCGTCCTCCAAAACGTCGTCGCGTTTGATTTGGAGTTTTTGATTTGTTTTGTAAACAGTTGGAAGAAAGTGAGAAACAAACTCACTGTAAACAATATGCGAGGAGGAAAGAAAACAAACGGCTGCGTAGCAGACATTTGTTTTCACCCGACGCAGCAACGAGAAAATCGAAGAGCACTCAGTGCGGATGCAGCATAGCTGCATGATTTTCTCGTCATACAAAGAAGGAGATTAAAAAAATGGCAGTTAATAAAGTTCCAGTACTTAAGAGATGTCGTGCACTTGGTTTAGAGCCAAGCGTTTTAGGTTATGACAAGAAGTCTAACAGAAATTTTGCAAGAGCAGGTAAGAAGGTAAGTGAATACGGTTTACAGATGAGAGAAAAGCAGAAAGCTAAATTCATCTACGGTGTATTAGAAAAACCTTTCCGTAACTACTATGAGAAGGCTGATAGAATGAAAGGCTTAACAGGTGAAAACCTGATGACTATGCTTGAAAGCCGTCTTGATAACGTAGTATTCAGAATGAACTTTGCTCGTACCCGTCGTGAGGCTAGACAGATCGTTGGCCACAAGCACGTATTAGTAAACGGCAAGTGTGTTAATATCCCATCTTACTTAGTTAAGGCTGGCGATGTTATCGAAATCAGAGAAAAATCCAAATCTTTACAGAGATATAAAGATATCGTAGAAGTAACAGGCGGTCGTTTATTCCCAGAATGGATCGACTGCGACATCGAAGCTTTAAAGGGTACTGTTAAGGCACTTCCTACAAGAGCTCAGATCGATGTTCCTGTTGACGAAATGTTAATCGTCGAGTTATACTCTAAATAATTAGTATAGCAAGCAATTAATTTGTAAAGGAGGGTATTGGAGTGTTTGATTTTGAAAGACCAAATATT
>JAGBEZ010000153.1 GCA_017936725.1 Agathobacter sp. | reverse complement strand
TCTCTTAAATATTTTTATGAAAATGCGCCACAGTATCATATCGTTTGTGCGGGTTCTTTGCTTGGTATCGCATTACATCAAGGCACATCCTTCCCAGTGGGAAAGGTGGATTTTTTGAAACTGTATCCTCTTTCTTTCAAGGAGTTTTTGATGGCTACGGACAAAAAACAATTTGCCGAATTACTTGAAAAGAAAGATTTTCAGATGATTACAAGCTTTAAGCAGACCTATATGGATGCTTTGAAGCAGTATTACTTTGTGGGAGGCATGCCGGAAGCAGTACAGAGTTTCGCAGAGAGTAAAGATTTTAATGAGGTTCGTGAAATTCAAAAGCGAATCCTTGCAGCTTACGAACAAGATTTTTCTAAGCATGCACCGCATGAAATCGTTCCGAGATTACGTATGTTGTGGAATAGTATTCCGTCTCAACTTGCGAAAGAAAACAAGAAGTTTATTTATGGACTTGTTCGAGAAGGTGCTCGTGCAAAAGAATATGAAACGGCAATTATGTGGCTTTTTGACTGTGGTCTTGTGCACAAAGTCAGCCGTGTCAATACAGCAGGCATTCCTTTACGGGCATATGAGGATTTGAAAGCATTTAAGCTCTTTGTGGTAGATGTGGGACTCCTTGGCTGCATGGCTGGAATTCACCAAAGTGCTTTGCTTGATGGTAATGCACTATTTGTAGAATTTAAGGGTGCTCTTACGGAGCAATATGTTTGCCAGCAGTTGAAAACGATTGAGGATTTAGATGTTTATTATTATACAAATGACAGAGGTTCGTGCGAAGTGGACTTTGTTGTTGATACAGGCGAAAGAATTGTGCCAGTTGAAGTAAAGGCAGATGTTAATTTGAGAGCTAAGAGTTTAAAAACATATCACGAGAGGTTTTCGCCAGAAGTTTCTGTCCGCACATCCATGTCAGATTATAAAAAAGAAGAATGGCTTGTAAACATACCGCTATATGCGATAGATCAGATAAAAAATGTGGTTGATACAAAATGTTAAAGAGGTAAACCAATGAAAAACAAAACAATTTTACTCACCGGAGCCGCAGGCTTTATCGGTGCAAACCTAGTACAGGAATTGATGAATACCGTCGATTCAATTCATATCATCGGTCTCGACAATATGAACGATTACTATGATGTTTCCATCAAGGAATATCGCCTTCAGCAGATTGAGACTTTGGCAGAGGAAAAGAAGGATAACACATGGACTTTTATCCGTGGCAATCTTGCAGATAAAGCATTGATTGATGAGATTTTTGCTACATACAAACCAGATATCGTAGTAAACCTTGCAGCTCAGGCAGGGGTGCGCTATAGCATCACAAATCCAGATGCCTATATCGAAGCAAATCTGATTGGTTTCTACAATATATTAGAGGCTTGTCGCCATTCCTATGATAATGGAGAAAAGGGTGTGGAGCATCTGGTATATGCTTCTAGCTCGTCGGTATATGGCTCCAACAAGAAGGTGCCATACTCGACAGATGACAAGGTGGACAACCCTGTTTCCCTTTATGCAGCGACCAAGAAAAGCAATGAGCTGATGGCGCATGCTTATTCGAAACTTTATAATATTCCATCGACAGGACTTCGTTTCTTTACGGTATATGGTCCAGCGGGTCGTCCAGACATGGCTTATTTTGGTTTTACAAATAAACTGTTAAAAGGCGAGAAGATTCAGATTTTTAACTACGGAAACTGTAAACGTGATTTTACCTATGTGGATGATATCGTAGAGGGTATCAAGCGTGTGATGCAGGGGCCACCAGAACGAAAGCTGGGCGAAGACGGCTTACCAGTGCCACCATATGCAGTATATAACATTGGTAACAGTCAGCCAGAGAATCTGTTGGAGTTTGTGGATATCCTTCAGCAGGAGCTTATCCGAGCAGGAGTATTGCCAGAGGATTATGATTTTGAGGCGCACAAGGAACTGGTGCCTATGCAGCCAGGGGATGTACCTGTGACTTATGCAGATACGAGTGCGTTAGAAAGAGATTTTGGTTTCAAACCATCTACGAATTTGAGAGATGGATTAAGAAAGTTTGCAGAGTGGTATAAAGAGTTTTATTTATAAGAGACATGTGGAGGAAGTATTATGAGTAACTATAAGATTGCCGTTGCCGGCACAGGCTATGTGGGATTATCTATCGCGGTATTACTAGCCCAGCATAATGAGGTGGTAGCCGTAGATATTATTCCAGAAAAGGTGGAGTTGATTAATAATAGAAAGTCACCGATTCAGGATGACTACATAGAAAAATATTTGGCAGAAAAGGAATTAAATCTGGTTGCGACACTGGATGCGAAGTCTGCGTATGAGAATGCGGATTTTGTAGTGATTGCTGCGCCTACGAATTACGATAGCAAGAAGAACTTTTTTGATACTTCTGCAGTGGAAGCGGTAATCAATTTGGTGATGGAGTACAATCCAAATGCGATTATGGTGATTAAGTCTACGATTCCAGTTGGATATACGGAAAGTATCCGTCAGAAGTCAGGTAGTCAGAACATTATCTTTAGCCCAGAGTTCCTTCGCGAATCAAAGGCGCTTTATGACAATCTGTATCCATCACGTATCATCGTGGGTACAGATTTGGAGGATGCGCGTCTGGTAGAGGCTGCACATACGTTTGCTGGATTATTGCAGCAGGGTGCCATCAAAGAAGAAATCGATACCTTATTTATGGGATTTACAGAGGCAGAGGCAGTAAAGCTTTTTGCGAATACATATCTGGCACTTCGTGTGTCGTATTTTAATGAGTTGGATACCTATGCGGAGATGAAGGGATTGGATACACAGCAGATTATTGATGGAGTGTGTCTCGACCCGCGTATTGGTTCTCACTACAACAATCCTTCGTTTGGTTATGGCGGATACTGTCTGCCAAAGGATACGAAGCAGCTCCTTGCGAACTACGAAGATGTACCTCAGAATATGATGACGGCCATCGTAGAGTCAAACCGTACACGAAAGGATTATATCGCAGACCGTGTACTGGAAATTGCGGGTGGATATGAGGCAAATAGTAGTTGGGATGTGAGCAAAGAAAAGGAAGTTATCATTGGCGTATATCGTTTGACGATGAAGTCAAATTCGGATAATTTCCGTCAGAGTTCGATTCAGGGTATTATGAAGCGCATCAAGGCAAAGGGTGCGACAGTCATCGTATATGAGCCTACCTTACAGGACGGAGATACCTTCTTTGGTTCACGTATAGTGAATGATTTGGAGGAGTTCAAGAAACTCAGCCAGGCGATTGTTGCCAATCGATATGATGCTTGTCTGGATGATGTAAAGGACAAGGTTTATACGCGTGACGTATTTCAAAGAGATTAACAGGTAAAATAGATTTGATAATTTAGATAGGAAAGTCTGCTGATGGAACAAGCGATTCAGTTATTTATCAACTTAATAAGATCCGCACTTACCGGGCAGGCTTTATCTTCTGAGACGATTCAAAAGATTACGCCGGAGGTTTTGCCGCTGCTATATCAGATTGCGGCAAAGCAGGATCAGGTGCAGGTGTTGGCGTATGCACTAAAGAAACATGGACTTCTCGGAGAGGATGAGGTTTCTGCGTGTTTGGCAAGTAATCTTCGCTGGGGACTATACCGACATGAAATGATGGTGCAGGAACAGAATGCGATTTATCAGGTGCTCGAAGAGGCTGAGTTGGATTATGTGCCGCTTAAGGGGGCGGTGATTCGCGACGTCTATCCAGAGGCTTGGATGCGTACAAGTGGAGATATCGATATCCTGGTGCGTGAAGAGGCGCTGGAACAGGCGAAGAATGCACTGGTTTCGAAGCTGGGATATAAAGTGACAAAGAACAATTACCATGATATCGCTATGTTATCACCACAGGGGATGCTGTTAGAGCTTCATTTTCAGATATCCGAAAATGAAGAGAAGATGGACCGCATGCTGACGAAGGTGTGGAAGTATGTCTCTCGTAAGGAGGAGAGCTCGCATCGTATGGAGATGACAAACGAGTATATGCTTTTTCATTCGTATGCGCATATGCTGTATCACTTTATCAATGGCGGCTGTGGAATACGCTATGTCATCGATATCTGGATTTTGGAACAGAAACTGGAATTTGATGTTGCGAAATTAGAGAAACTATTAGAAGTATGCGGGATGTGTGCCTTTGCTTCCTATACGCGCAAGTTGGCGCGTGTGTGGTTCGAAGGGAAAGCGCACGACCACGAAACATCACTGATGGAGATGTATATCATCGAGGCGGGACTTTTCGGAGATGTAAGGAGCAAGGTGAAGGCTCGAAAGGTGAAGACGGAAGGGAAGGCTGCGTATCTGTTTCAGCGAGTGTTTATCCCGTACAAGGAGTTTTGCTCATCTTATCCGATTTTGAGCAAGTACCCGGTCCTTTATCCATATTATACCGTCAAACGCTGGTTTAAGATTTTTGACCGCAGAAAGGCAGAGCAGGCAATTTCGGAGATTCAGTTGAATCAAAAGATGCATGGGGAGAGTGTGCAGAAGTTGAGAGAGTTGTTTCGAAAATTAGAGTTATAATAACTATGAAATAGTGTTTTGAAAGGACATATATATGAGAAAAGCAAATTATATCGTATGGTTTTTTGGATTCATAGAATTAATTCTTGCAGTACTGATTGGCATTCAGGTATATCCAATGCTTCCAACGCAGTATTTCTGGATACTGGTGGCAGTGGAGCTGGTATTTGTGGTGTTGGTGCTGATAGCGGTAAAGAAGACCTGGTCTTCGGTACTGATGAGCATCTTGGCGGTGGTATTGATTGTGCTGATGTTTGTGGGCTATCGTGCTCTGGATAAGGTGACAGATGCATTGGATAAGGTGACAGATAGTACGTCTGGCGAGCATATCCAGATGTCGGTAGTCGTAGATACGGAGGACCCTGCACAGACGGTAGAGGATATCGTGGGCTACCGAGTGGCTTACCTGTCAGAAGAGGTAAGTGAGGGTGCGACAGCGACGATGGAGAAGTTGAATGCACAGCTAGATGGCGAGGTGGAGTACGTAGAATACGAGGATATCGTGTCTATGGTAGATGCTCTTTTGGCAGGAGAAGTGGATGCGCTTATTATCAATGAGGCATATCTGGCGATTTTGGAAGAGCAGGAAGGGTATGAGGATCTGTTTGAGAAGATTCGTATTTTGACGACTTATGAAGTAGAGGGTACCTACCATGAGGTAGAGATAGAAATCGAAACTGAGACGGAAATTAGCACAGAGATTTCAACAGAAACAGAAAGTAGTGGAACTACGACAAGCAAGCCTTCTTCGGGCGGTAGTTCTGGCGCAATTTGGAAGCCTTCTTCTGGAAAGACTGGTTTCTTAGGAAAAGGAGATGGTCCTTCTGCGATAGAAGATGGCACATTTGTCGTATATATCAGCGGAATTGATACAAGAGGAAATCCTAGCGTAAGGCGAAATAGCGATGTCAATATTTTAGCAGCGGTAAATACAAATACAAGAACGGTACAGTTGATTAACACACCTCGTGATTATTATATCACCCATCCAAAAAGTAAGGGCGTAAAGGACAAGTTGACGCATGCAGGCTGTTATAGTGTCGAGTGTTCGGCCGGTGCCTTGGCAAATCTCTATGATGTGAAAATCGATTATTATGTAAAGGTCAATTTCAGCGGATTTGTTGAGATTATCGATGCAATGGGCGGCGTTGATGTATATTCGGACTATGAGTTTGGAGGATTTGCAAAGAAAGGATACAATCACTTTACAGGAGGACAGGCGCTTCGATTTGCGAGAGACCGTAAATCTTTTGCAGCTGGTGATAATCAGCGAGGAAAGCATCAGATGGCGGTTATTAAGGGTGTGATAGACAAGCTGGCTTCGCCAGAATGGCTGACAAACTATGAGGAAATGCTGACCGCGATATCAGGTAGTTTTGTATCGAATTTTTCATCGCAGGAAGTGTATAGCCTGATTAGAGATCAGTTGGAAAATCCATCAGCGTGGACAGTGCACACGTATGCAGTAACCGGCACGGGCGCTAGAGATTATACTTATTCCATTAAAAATTTAAAGGTGTATGTATGTGTTCCGAATTATGATACGGTAAACACTGCGAAGGAGAAAATCCGAGCAGTCATCGGAGAGTAGATGATATGAAAATGGTTGATACCACAGAGTATTTGTCTGTGTTGAAAGAACTTGTGGAAGAGGGGCGCGAGGTTCATTTGCGAATCGCGGGTGACAGTATGGTGCCTTTTTTAAGACACAATAGAGATGAGGTCTTTTTTTGCGAGCCTAAGGAGGCACTACGGAAAGGAGACATCGTCTTTTACCAGAGGGAAAACGGGCAGTTTGTCATGCATCGCATCCAAAGAGTGAGGCCAGAGGGATACTATCTCGTAGGGGATAACCAGACGGTGATTGAGGGGCCTGTGGCTAGAGAGCAGATTTTTGGAATTGTGACCAAGGTGATTCGCAATGGTGTAGAGATGGGGCCTGGCGATTTCTGGTGGGA
>JAGBEZ010000152.1 GCA_017936725.1 Agathobacter sp. | reverse complement strand
GCACCGTGGCGTTTATAGAAGTGAGAAAATCCTCTGCAGTAGATGCAATTCCCAGTTTTGCTAATTTTTCAATATATTTATCTACACTTTTGGAAGAATTATTTGTTAAAAAGAAGTATTTTCCGCCAATTCGTTTTACATATTCGAGGAAATCTAAAGTTCCATCAAATAAATCGTCATCCAAATAAATGGTGCCGTCCATATCCAGTAAATACAGTTTTACATCCTTTAGCATAACGTTCCCTCTTCAACCGTAATTCCAGTTTACGCATTCATCTTATCTAAGAAGCATTTTACGTTTTCTTCGATATCCCCATTAAACACAGAACTGCCGGCTACGATGATATTTGCTCCTGCTGCGAGGAACTGCTCCACGTTCTCAAGCGTAATTCCGCCGTCTACTTCGATATCTACTTCATAGCCTTTTTCGTCTACGATTTTCTTGAGTTCTCTTACTTTTTCAATCGTATATGGAATCATTTTCTGTCCGCCAAAACCTGGGTTTACAGACATGATAAGTACCATGTTTACTTTGTGAAGGATTGGAAGTATCTGGCTAACTGGAGTAGCTGGATTGATTGCCACACCTGCGAGAACCCCCTTTTCCTTAATCGCTTCAATCGTTCTGTCTAAATGTTTACATGCTTCGGCATGAACCGTAATGATATCTGCTCCTACCTTTACAAATTCATCTATATATCTATCTGGATCTTCTATCATCAAATGTGCATCAAATACACGCTCGGTGCATGGACGAATGCTTTTGATCACTGGCATACCGTAGGAAATACTAGGCACGAACATGCCGTCCATTACGTCAATATGCACATACTGTGCACCTGCTTCATCGATAATGCGAATCTGCTCTCCGAGCTGGCTAAAATCGGATGCTAAAATAGATGGTGATAAACAATTCATAGTTTTCCTCCTGATGTAAACATAGTAATTAGTATTTTTTTATCTGCTTCAATTCATTATAAAGCAGGACATAGTTTTCATATCGGATCTGGCTGATATTCCCCTCTGCAAGTGCGTCCTTGACTCCGCAGTTTGGTTCATTAATATGACTACAGCCTTGGAATTTACAATATGGCTCATGCGCAAGAAACTCTGGATAGCATGTCCACAAATCTTCTTTTTCAAACCCCGGCACATCCATGGAACTAAAACCTGGAGTGTCCATGATATAAGCATCATCGCCCAATGGAATAATTTCCGAATGTCGTGTGGTATGCTTGCCTCGTTCGATTTTTTCACTAATAGCGCCGGTTTCCATATAGATTCCATCCTGAATCTGATTGATGAGTGAGGATTTTCCTACGCCGGATGGACCTGCTACCGTGGTAGTCTTCCCTTTTAAGCGCTCTTTTAAATCCTCGAGATGGATGCCTTCTTTTGCACTGGTGAATATCACATCATAGCCCGCAGGTTTATAGATGGCTTCCAGTTCCTGCTTTTTTTCTTCCGTCACCAAATCGCATTTGTTAAAACATATCGTAACGGGTACCTTTTGGTACTCCATCATACACAAGAATCTATCCAGCAAATTAAAATTTGGGTCTGGTTTTTCTGCTGCAAAAATAACAAGCGCCATATCAATATTGGAAACAGCTGGACGAATGAGTTCATTCTTCCTTGGAAGTATGGCTTCCACGTTTCCCTTTTTGTTTTCTTCGTCAATTACTGCAATCTCAACATTATCGCCTACCAGCGGCTTAATCTTCTGATTGCGAAAGACGCCTTTTGCCTTACATTCATAAATTCCGGTTCCTACTACATGAACGTAGTAGAAACCGGAAATTCCTTTTACAATCTTACCTTGCATTATTTACCTGTCAATTCAACTATATTATGGTGTTGTGGTATTTTCGCCAGTTCCTTCATTTGAACCAGCACCTGTTCCTGTGTTTTCACTATCACCAGTTCCTTCACCAGTTCCTGTGCCTTCGCCAGTACTTACATAAATAACTACTGTGCTGCCTTCTTTTACTTCCACACCAGCCATCTCAACCAAAGTAACGGTTCCCTCTGGTTCTGTGCTTTCTTTATCCTCTTTTACTTTTACCAGGAAGCCTAAGTTTTCTAACTCACGGCCAGCTTCATCCTGGTCCATTCCAACTAAGTTGGTTGGAATCTTTACTTTAACCGTTTCATCATTGCTTACATATACATTAATCGTGCTACCAATCGCTTGCAGTGTTCCTGCTCCATCCACTTTAAATACTTTGCCAGCAGGATATGCACCATCACTCGTCTGTTTTACAACGTTTGCGATAAATCCAAGGTCTTTAAGTGCTTTAATCGCTTCGCTTTCGGATTTACCAATTAAATCTGCTGGTACTGTCTTTTTATTTGCACCTTCACTAATAACGATTGTAACACGGGTATCTTTTGTCTTCTTTTCATCTGCTTCCGGTGTCTGTGAAATAACCTTGCCAGCTTCTACCGTATCACTGTATTCGTAATCCTTTGTTACTTTAAATCCTTTATCCTTCAAGGTCTGCTCTGCAGTCGCTTCATCTTCGCCTACTACATCTGGAACCGCTATTAAGGTTACATTTGGGTTTTCTCCTGCAATAATAACAGTGATAATAGAGCCCTTCTCTACCATAGTTCCTTTCTTTTCACCCTGTTCTAATACAGTGCCATCTTCTTTATCGGATTCCTGATATACAAAGTCAAGTTCAAGACCAATTTTTGCCAAAGCTTTTTCTGCCTCGTCCTTGCTCATGCCTACGATATCAATCATCTCTACTTCTTCTTTATCTTTGTCTTGGTCTTTATCATCATCAATCTGAGATTCTGTCTGCTGCGAACCTTCTGATTCTGAGTTTTTGTTACCAAAGTTCATCCAATCTATTATCATGCTGGAAGCCAAGAACACAATAATTGCCACAATAAGAATACCAAGTGCAATGCTACCAAACATAACTACCTTTTCCATCTTAGGATCTAAGAAGCCAGTAGCATCTTCGCTTTCCTCTTCTTCGGCTGTCTCTTCTTCGGATGCAGCAAAACCATTTTCACTTTCCAAATCCGCATCATCTGCAGTTGATTTAATTACATCCAACTCTTCACCATTCACAATTCGTGTATCGCCCATAACAAGCGGAGCAATCACTACAAAGTCTTCATCTGGTGTTACCAAAGCCTGACGTAAATCCGCAAGAAGATCTGCTACCGTCTGGTATCTGCGTTCTGGATTTTTCTGTGTACATTTTAAAATGATTTTTTCATAACTAATAGGAAGATCCGCTGCATAAGCACTAGGTACCACCATCTCTTCCTGTAAATGCTGGATAGCTACCGCTACGGTAGACTCTCCATCAAAAGGTACACGTCCTGTTACCATTTCGTACATTACGATACCCAGAGAGTAGATATCACTTCTGCCATCAATAAATCCGTTTCTCGTCTGCTCTGGAGAAGCATAGTGTACAGAACCCATAGCATCTGAACTGATGGTGTTCGAGCTAATTGCTTTTGCAATACCAAAGTCTGTTACTTTCACTTTTCCATCGGTAGAAATCATGATATTCTGTGGCTTGATATCTCTATGTGTAATTGCTTTATTGTGTGCTGTTTCAATACCTCTTGCTACCTGGATAGCAATGCTGGTAGCTTCTTTGAAGGAAAGCTGTCCCTTTTTCTCTACATATGTTTTTAACGTAATGCCTTCTACATATTCCATAACGATAAAATGCATGCCGTTTTCGCTGCCTACATCATAGATATTTACGATATTTGGATGCTCTAGTCCTGCTGCGGACTGTGCTTCTGTACGGAATTTTGTTACAAAGTTGATATCTTCTGAAAATTCCTGTTTTAACACCTTAATCGCTACCATACGACCAAGAATATGGTCCTTTGCTTTGTATACGTCAGACATTCCGCCTGCACCAATTTTACTTAAAATCTCATATCTGTCTACTAAAAACATGCCTTCTGCTAACATTTTTTCACCTCATCATAATATGGCTTTAATACTACGGTCGTGATATTATCATGACCACCATTTTTGTTTGCTTCCTCTACCAGTTTTCGTGCAATTTCCTCAGTATGTACATTAGACGAAACGATTTGGCAGATACGTTCATCTGTTACCATATTGGATAATCCATCCGTACAAAGCAGCACTGTGTCTTTATCCTTTAACTCAACCTCGAAGAAATCCGCTTCAACCTTTTCCATAGCTCCTACAGCTCGGGTAATTACATTTTTCTTCTCATGGGTACGTGCTTCTTCACGATTTACCTTACCCATACGGACCATTTCCTCTACATAAGAATGGTCTTTGGTAATCTGTTTAATTGTCTCTCCAATGACGTACAAACGACTGTCACCTACATTGGCCACGTACATTCT
>JAGBEZ010000151.1 GCA_017936725.1 Agathobacter sp. | reverse complement strand
CTTGCTTTTGACAAAGAAAAGCTTTACAAAGGCATGGTAGCTGCAAAGGCAGAATGGCTTTATGAACTTCCTATGTGGGATGATATCTTTGATAAAGAAACACAGAAGGCTCTTTACTTAGAACAGAAGAAGTCTGGAACAGTTGTTGTAGGCAAAAAAGTAGGCCGCAACGATCCATGTCCTTGTGGTTCTGGTAAGAAATACAAAAAGTGTTGTGGAAAATAAGTACAATTATGGATTTAATTAAGGCCGTCAATATGACGGCCTTTTCTTATATACGATATCGTTAAGATTCAACTACTTGAACCTTGGATATTCTATAATACTTAAATAGTTCAATTGCACTTTCATTTATTTCTTCACCGCATACCACGATAGGAATCGCAGGTGGGCAGGAAACGTTTTCACTAGCTAGTACTTTTCCAAGGCTTTCCTCTACAGGAAGGACATAGGATTTAGAAAAGATGGCCTCTCTTGCAGTCATCACCTGTCTTGGCTTACATAGAAGAGGAGCAGTCATTTTGACAGGAACTCGTTTTTCAAGTTTTAACAATGTATGTTCTAAAAGTGCGAAGTCTTGTTCCGAAATCTCAGGTGTAAACATAAAAACGACAAAATCATTGTCTGCAAATTCACAAACGATATTTTGCTTAAGTAGATATTCTGCGAACTCATATCCAGTGTATCCATAACTTTTCGGAGCGATGGTAAGTTTTAGTTCTTCGTTTCCTATTAATTCATAGCCTTGTTGTGTTAATACTTCTTTTAGATGTGAAACCTGTGCTACACATTTTGCTAATTTTTCCAGATACCCATTACAGATATATGCATTTGCCATATCCAGTGACTGCAATACGAGATAAGATGGGCTTGTAGAAGCAAACAAAGCCATAGCACGTTTTGCATGTTCTAAAAAGATGTTTGGTGCATTTTTGCTAATATGGAGATATGCGCCACCCGTTAAAACAGGCAGTGTTTTGTGTGCAGAGTCGCAGCACATATCTGCGCCTAACGCGATAGGATGCTTAGACTGCGGCAGGAAGTTTAAATACGTGCCATGCGCATTATCACAAAGCAGTAAAACACCATGTTTATGGCAAACCTCTGACAAGGCTTTGATATCGGCTACATTTCCCAGATAGTCAGGGCTTGTGATATAGAACGCGACTGGTTTATTTCCTTCCAAAGACATCGAAACAAGTTTCTGCTCAAGCTCGTCTGCTGTAATAGAGCAGGAAATCATACTGCCATCATTTTGTGAAAACATCCATTCAACCTTAAAATCCAACAGAGCAGCCGCACTCATAAAGACCTTGTGAGCATTGCGAGCGGCTAGAATCGTATTTGAGGAACGATTTGACAGTAATGCGAGGTAGAGCATTGCTCGGATAGAAAGAGAGGAGCCTTCGCAGGAATAAAGTGTTTTCGCAGTATGAAAGAGAGCAGAAGCATTGTTCTGACTCTCTTCAATAATTCCATTTGCAGAATAGAGCACATCAGCGCCTTCTATTTCTGTAATGTCAAATCTTTCGATTCCAAGAAAGGATTTTCCTTTATGACCTGGCATATGTAAACGCAAGGTGTTTTTTTCTTGATATTCTTTCACAAAATCGATAATAGGAGTATTCATTATTCTTCGTCCAAAGTTTTCGCTACTTCCAGCATAATGGCACATTCCATACGCTTTTTAAAGAGTTCACAACCATACTTGTATACACCGTTGATACTTCCAGTTGCATGATAAGCATTTGCAGCACATCCGCCAGAACAGTAGAGTTTCGCCCAACAGTCAGCGCATTCCGGACGTGTATATACATTACAAGCGGCAAATTCATCACGAACGGCTGTATTTGTAACACCATTCCAGATATCACCTAGTGTGAATTTTTCATCTCCAACAAACTGATGGCAAGGATATAAGTCACCCCAAGGCGTAACCGCCATATATTCAGTGCCAGATCCACAGCCAGAAATACGTTTGTATACACATGGACCGCCTTTTAAATCAATCATGTAGTGATAGAAGGTAAATGGATTTCCAGCGCGGTGTCTTTCGAGCATGAGTTCGGCTAATTTTTCATACTGTTCGAGGATGATAGGCAAATCGTCAGCCGTAAGAGAGGTTGGTTCTCCTTCTGGACCTACGACTGGCTCCATGCTAAGCTCTGTGAAGCCCAAATCCAGCATTGTTTTGATATCTTCCAAGAAGTCTGGATTTTCATGTGTAAAGGTACCACGCATATAGTAGTTTTTGCCTTCACGTTCTTTTACGAACTTTTGAAATTTTGGTACAATCTGTTCCCAAGAGCCTTTTCCAGCATAGTCTACACGATATTTATCGTGTACTTCTTTACGACCATCTAAGCTAAGTACGACATTACTGCATTCGCGGTTTGCAAAGTCGATAACGTCATCATCCACAAGCATACCATTTGTCGTAAGGGTGAAACGGAAATTTTTCCCTGCTTCTTTTTCGATACTGCGAGCATAGGCTACTAGGTCTTTTACCACCTGGAAATTCATAAGAGGCTCGCCACCAAAGAAGTCTACTTCTAAGTTTCTTCTGCCTTTAGAGTTTGCAACAAGAAAATCAAGCGCTTGTTTTCCTACTTCAAAACTCATAACGGCGCGTTCTCCATGATATTTTCCCTGACTGGCAAAGCAGTAGGAGCAGTTTAAATTACAGGTATGTGCGATGTGTAAGCAAAGTGCTTTTACAACACCGGATGTTTTGGCCTTCAAATCGCCTGCCATATCCTTAAAGGTATCTGGCGTAAAAAGCTTACCAGCCGTTTTTAATTCTTCTAACTGTTCAAAGCACTGATCAATTGCTTCTGCACTTACTTCACTGTCATCTGGATATTTTTCTAAAATAAATGATTTGATTTCTTCTTGAGAATTGTTTTCATACATCTCAATAATATCGAAGGTGGCGTCGTCCACAACGTGAATAGAACCAGAGTATACGTCGATTATGATATTTAAGCCACCGAGTTTATATGAATGAACCATGTTTTCGTCTCCATTTTATATCATATTTATCATTAAAAATGCCGCCAAGCTGGCGGCACTTTTTGTTTTTCTTATTTGTTTTCGCACTGCTGATTTGCGATACCACAACTTGTTTTACAAGCAGACTGGCAAGATGTCTGGCATTCACCACAACCACCATTTTTTGCGCTTTCACAAAGATTCTTTGTATCTAATGTTTTGATAGTCATAATTGTCTACCTCCATAAAAAGTTTTAATTTATTTAACCATACTTATATAGAAAAGTCAAGCATTAAGGTAATGTTAAGGTTGTATTAAGGCAAAATATATAGTACTAAATTTTGATTTATGTTAGAATAAACATAACAAATTAGATTGCATATATTTTATAATAAATAAAGGGGATATGAAAATGGCAAAATACGATGATTTCGGAAGACCGATTTATGAAACGGCCGAGGAATACAATAAAGCACATAAGGGCGGTGTATGTCCTCGAACTTATGATAGTCCAGTAGGAGCG
>JAGBEZ010000150.1 GCA_017936725.1 Agathobacter sp. | reverse complement strand
GTAGCTCCCACCAGGAAGTTTGGTTTTCTTCCAAGGTGCATTTGGATCGAAGAGCGTGAGTTCTTCGGATACGTCATATACCTGGTCCGCAAGGCAGATGAGGTCTGCTTTTACTTTACCAGTATCGTTGTCATAGATACGATATACTTTTTTATTTCCAGGATTTGTTACCTTTTCAATATTTTCAGATTTTTTAATCTTTGGCACAAAATCTCCATTTTCATCCATAATAGCAGCTAATTTGTATACGCCGCCAAAAGAAGGGTTGTCCTTTGAGGTGATGAGGTTGGTACCCACACCCCAAACATTGATTTTGGCGCCCTGAGACTTTAAGGATTCGATTAAGTATTCATCTAAATCATTCGAAGCGGAGATAGCAGCATCTTCAAAACCGGCTTCATCCAGCATGCGACGAGCTTCGATAGAGAGATATGCCAAGTCACCACTGTCGATACGGATACCATAACTCTTTGGATGGATACCTTTGTCACGGAGTTCGGAAAATACTTTAATCGCATTTGGAACGCCTGAGCGCAGGGTGTCGTATGTATCTACCAAAAGTGTGCAGGCATTTGGATAAAGTTCTGCATAGGTCCGGAATGCAGTGAGTTCATCTGGGAAACTCATAATCCAGCTATGTGCATGGGTGCCGAGCACTGGTACATCAAACATCTCCCCAGCAAGTACATTGGAGGTTCCTTTACATCCGCCAATCATCGCAGCTCTTGCACCATAAAGACCAGCATCTGGACCTTGTGCACGACGGAGTCCAAATTCCATAACACCATCGCCCTGTGCTGCGTAGCAAACACGTGCTGCCTTGGTCGCGATAAGACTCTGGTGATTTACGATGTTTAAGATGGCCGTTTCGATAAGCTGTGCTTCCATGATAGGAGCGATAACTTTAATCATAGGCTCTCTTGGGAACATAACGGTTCCTTCTGGCAATGCATAGATATCACCCGTGAAATGGAAACCAGATAAGTATTCTAAAAAATCTTCATCAAAAATTCCAAGTCCTCTTAAATAATTAATATCATCTTCATCGAAATGCAAATTTTCAATATATTCAATCACCTGCTGGAGTCCGGCAAAAATAGCGTAGCCGCCATCACATGGGTTTTTGCGGTAAAACGCATCAAAAACAGCTACGTTTTTATTGTTGGCCTTAAAATAGCCCTGCATCATTGTAAGCTGATAAAGGTCGGTCAGTAAGGTAAGATTGGAACTACTCATATTAATTTCCTCCCTGTGTCAACGAATCTTTCGTATTCATATACTCATATCTTTACATCTGTATATACACTAATTATCTTATATAATATCACCTTGTGAGGAATTTACAATCATTTTTATTGATAAAATGAGCCGGAAAGAGTAAAATTGAGATATAAACCACATGAAAAGGGGACAGTTATGAGCGACGATAGAATGTATGAAAATATTTCAGAAGAAGTAGTAGAAGAAAATGAAACAGTGGGAAATTCACCAATATATGAAGCACCAGTGTTCGAGGAATCAGTTGTGCAGCAGGAGCCAGTGAAAGCGAAAAAGGGCTTTGCGACAGCGTGTCTTGTGTTTGGTATTTTTGCTTTTTTAACCACACTGTTTTTGATTAATTATGTGTTTGGTATTTTATCACTTATCTTTGGTATTATTTACCTTGCGAAAAAAGCAGACATCAAGCCAAAAGGAAAAGCGATTGCTGGTATTGTTTTGACCGTAATTTCTCTGGTCATTAGCACATCCATCTGGGTAAGTGCGTATATGTATTTTGTGAAAACAGATGTGTATACGATTATGGAAGACGCCGCTGGAGTTTTGGGAGAGGAAATTGATGGTCGAGAGACTATAAATCAGATGCTGTTGGACTCTACTGGAGGTAAGATTAGTATAGACATGGTAGAAGAGTTTCTCGGTGGCGAAGTATCTTTAGAGAGACTTATAAAATTTATCGGTGATGTAAATGAGATGGAAATCACAGACTTTATCAATGAATTATCCGAGATGGATCCAGAGAAACTAGAGGCTCTGATCAATGAGTTCCAGGGCGAAGTGACATATGAGAAGCTGGAAGAAAAACTGGGTAAGGATTTCAATTTGCGAGACCTTATGGATTATGTGAGAGGTTATGTGAAATAGAAATACTTAAGTAGCCCCACTAATATATTGTATAAAAAAATACACACAACCAATTCTTGACATTTGCTCGTATTTTTCATATAATTACTGAGTATGATTTATAAGAAAAGACGTTGACGAAGACAGTAATTTCTACAGTAAAGTCACAGCGAGCCGCGTTGGTGGGAGGCGGTATGAGTAGGGTAGAAACGAACATCACTTCCGAGTCGCAGGGCTGAAACCGTCGCATGGGGTTGCGTTGATTGGGGATGATTTCAGTAAGCTCTGACGTATTTCCTACGTTACAGGGAACGGGTATGCAAGGGATGATAGGCCCTTAAGTACATTGTAATTAGGTGGTATAGCGTGCGCCCACGTCCTAATGCAGGACTTGGGCGCTTTTATATTATACAAACACATGCCAGTTTTTTCGCATGTTTTTTGCGAAATATTGAGAGCATCGTTCTGTGTAAATAAAGATAAGACGAGGTCAAGCGACAGCCTCGAGTCGTTCTTTATTTACACAGAACGATGAACACAACCTGGCAAAAGAAACAGGAGGAAAATGACATGTACAACAAAGTTGATACGAACATGAACTTCGTAGACCGTGAAAAGCAAATCGAAGCTTTCTGGCGCGAAAACGACATTTTCAAAAAATCTATGGATAGCAGAAAAGAAGGAGAAACCTACACATTTTATGATGGACCTCCTACTGCAAACGGAAAACCACATATCGGTCACGTTTTAACACGTGTTATCAAAGATATGATTCCAAGATACCAGACTATGAAGGGCAAATATGTGCCACGTAAAGCTGGTTGGGATACCCATGGTCTTCCAGTAGAATTGGAAGTAGAAAAACTTCTTGGCCTTAACGGAAAGGAACAGATCGAAGAATACGGTATGGAACCATTCATCGGCAAATGTAAAGAATCCGTATGGAAATACAAAGGTATGTGGGAAGATTTTTCAAACACCGTAGGATTCTGGGTAGATATGGACGACCCATATGTAACCTATGATGATAATTTCATCGAGTCAGAATGGTGGGCATTAAATGAAATCTGGAATAAGAAACTTCTTTACAAAGGTTTCAAAATTGTACCTTACTGCCCACGTTGTGGAACACCACTTTCTTCACAGGAAGTAGCACAGGGCTACAAGACTGTAAAAGAACGTTCCGCAGTTGTTCGTTTCAAGGTAACTGGTGAAGATGCATACTTCCTTGCTTGGACCACAACACCTTGGACACTTCCATCTAACGTAGCACTTTGTGTAAACCCAGAAGATACTTATTGTAAGGTAAAGGCGGCGGATGGTTATACTTACTATATGGCAGAAGCACTTCTTGACAAAGTTCTTGGCGGACTTGGTAACGCAGAAGAAGGAGTAAAAGCATATGAAGTATTAGAAACCTACAAAGGTTCCGAACTCGAACACAAAGAATACGAACCATTATTCGCATGTGCAAAAGCAGTAGCAGACAAACAGCACAAGAAAGCATTCTTTGTTACTTGCGACAGTTATGTAACAATGTCAGATGGTACAGGTATCGTACACATCGCACCAGCATTTGGTGAAGATGATGCCAACGTAGGTCGCGCTTACGACCTTCCATTTGTACAGTTCGTAAACGAAAAGGGTGAACTGACTGCAGAAACTCCATTTGCTGGACTTTTCTGTAAGAAAGCGGACCCAGAAGTATTAAAAGATTTAGATGCAAGAGGACAGTTATTCGACGCTCCTAAATTTGAGCACGAATATCCACACTGCTGGAGATGTGATACTCCACTTATTTACTACGCTCGTGAATCTTGGTTCATCAAGATGACAGCAGTAAAAGAAGACCTTATTGCAAATAATAAGACCGTAAACTGGATTCCACAGTCTATCGGTGAAGGCCGTTTCGGAAACTGGCTTGAAAATATTCAGGACTGGGGTATTTCCCGTAACCGTTACTGGGGAACTCCACTCAATATTTGGGAATGTGAAGACTGTGGTGCACAGGAATCTATCGGTAGCCGTGCCGCATTAGCAGAACGTACTGGTAATCCAGAAGACGCTCACGTAGAGCTTCACAGACCATACATTGACGAAGTTACCTTTAAATGTAACTGTGGCGGATGCATGAAGAGAGTACCAGAAGTTATCGACTGCTGGTTCGACTCAGGTGCTATGCCATTTGCACAGCATCATTATCCATTTGAAAATAAAGACCTTTTTGAACAGCAGTTCCCTGCAAAATTCATCTCAGAAGGTGTTGACCAGACTCGTGGATGGTTCTACTCATTGATGGCAGAATCTACCCTTCTTTTCAATAAAGCACCTTATGAAAACGTTATCGTTTTAGGTCACGTACAGGATGAAAATGGACAGAAGATGTCCAAGTCAAAAGGCAATACCGTAGATCCATTTGAAGCATTAGAACAGTATGGTGCTGATGCAATTCGTTGGTATTTCTACTCAAATAGTGCGCCATGGCTTCCAAACCGTTTCTCTGGAAAAGCAGTTACCGAAGGTCAGAGAAAATTCATGGGAACACTTTGGAACACTTATGCATTCTTTGTATTATACGCAAATATCGATGGCTTCGATGCAACCAAGTATAGTTTAGACTACGATAAACTTACCGTAATGGATAAGTGGTTACTTTCTAAGTTAAACTCTTGCGTAAAAGCAGTGGATGAAAATCTTGGAAACTACCGTATCCCTGAAGCAGCACGTGCGTTAGAAGAATTCGTAGATGATATGAGTAACTGGTATGTAAGACGCTCCCGTGAACGTTTCTGGGCAAAAGGAATGGAACAGGATAAGATCAATGCTTACATGACCTTATATACTGCACTGGTAACTGTTTCAAAAGCAGCTGCACCAATGATTCCATTCATGACAGAAGATATTTACCGCAACTTAGTATGTTCGGTAGATGCAAACGCTCCAGAAAGTATCCACCTTTGTGACTTCCCAGAAGTTATCGAAGCACAGATTGACAAAGAGTTGGAAAAGAACATGGACGCAGTTCTTAAAATCGTAGTAATGGGTCGTGCTTGTAGAAATAATGCAAACATCAAGAACCGTCAGCCAATCGGTCAGATGTATGTAAAAGCACCAGAAGAATTAAACGAATTCTTTGTAGATATCATTGCAGATGAATTAAATGTGAAATCAGTTGCATTTGCAGATGATGTATCAGCTTATACTGATTACCAGTTCAAACCACAGCTTCGTACCGTTGGTCCTAAGTATGGTAAGTTCTTGAAACAGATTCAGACCACACTGGCTGAAATCAATGGCAATGAAGCAATGGCACAGCTTAAGTCTTCTGGACAGCTCGTTCTTTCTAATATCAGTGACGAAGTAGTTCTTACAGAAGAAGATTTACTCATCACCATGACACAGATGGAAGGCTTTATCACAGAAGGTGACAACTTCGTAACAGTAGTACTTGATACCAAACTTAGCGAAGAATTATTAGAAGAAGGCTTCGTGCGTGAATTAATCAGCAAGATTCAGACTATGCGTAAAGAAGCAGGCTTCGAAGTAATGGATCACATTGGTATTTCTTATGTGGCGGATGAAAAAGTAGCTGCAATCTTTGAAAGAAATGCGGCTGAAATTATGTCAGAAGTATTAGCAGAAGACATCACAGCAGATGCACTTGCAGGATACGAAAAAGCATGGAATATCAATGGTGAAAAGGTAACACTTTCTGTTATCAAGAAATAATTTTTGTGAAACCAGCAAATTGCTAGTTTATATAAAGGAGAAACATACACAATGAGAGAAAATGTATTCAACAAAAAAGTTTTCATTAAGTCTGTAAAAGACCATTTGAAAGCAAACTATCGTAAAACTGTTGAGCAGGCAAGCCAGCAGGAGCTTTATCAGGCTGTTGCAGCTGCAGTAAAAGATGTAGTTATGGATGAATGGCTCGCTACACAGAATGCGGTAGATAAACAGGATCCAAAGACCGTCTACTATATGTCAATGGAATTCTTAATGGGTCGTGCACTCGGTAATATTTTAATCAATCTTTGTTCATATAAAGAAGTAAAAGAAGCATTAGAAGAAATCGGTTTAGACCTGAATGCACTTGAGGACCAGGAACCAGATCCAGCGCTTGGTAATGGTGGTCTTGGACGTCTTGCAGCATGTTTCATGGATTCCCTTGCATCATTAGGCTATTCCGCTTATGGATGTGGTATTCGTTATCGTTATGGTATGTTCAAACAGAAAATTTCCGATGGCTTCCAGGTAGAAGTACCAGATAACTGGTTAAAAGATGGATATCCATTTGAACTTCGTCGTCCAGAATATACCTATGAAATCAAATTCGGTGGTAATGTAGTAGAAACTACAG